>JAJYIC010000095.1:7747-8378 GCA_021790295.1 Pseudomonadota bacterium
TTCTATGTCGAAGAGCGCAGCGGGGAATTGAAACGCTCCGAAAGCGCTTATGAGCATCCTCAGCCTCATGCCTGTTTCATCCAATCCGTCGCCGACGATCTCGTCAACCGGGGCGGGATCATGGATCTGTGGGTGCGCGAGGCGCGGATCTTCAAATACGGTTCGGGCTCGGGATCGAATTTTTCGCGGATCAGGGGAGAGGGCGAGCGGCTTTCGGGGGGCGGCCGCTCGTCCGGCCTGATGAGCTTTCTCAAGATCGGCGACCGCGCCGCAGGCGCCATCAAATCGGGCGGCACCACCCGGCGCGCGGCGAAGATGGTGATCGTCGACATCGACCACCCCGATATCGAAGACTTTATCGAGTGGAAGGTGATCGAAGAGGAAAAGGTCGCTTCTCTCGTCGCCGGCTCGAAGCTTCTCTCGCGCCATTTGAACCGGATCATGGCCGCCTGTTGCGAGGAAAAGGGGGGCGAGGGCGAGGCCCGTTTCGACCCGGCGAGAAATCCGGCCTTGAAACGCGAGATCGGGGCGGCGCGCGCGCAGGCGATCCCGGAAACCTCGCTGCGCCGCGCCGTCGAATTCGCCCGCCAAGGTTTCACCAGGCTCGAAATTCGCGACTACGACAGCGATT
>JAJYIC010000096.1 GCA_021790295.1 Pseudomonadota bacterium
GCCGCCGGATCCTCGACCCTTTCGCCGTAACCGCCCGACGCGGCGATCACCGTCTCGAAAGCGGGAAGATCGTCGAGGTCGATAAAGGGCGGCTTATTGCTGTGCGCGGCTTCGCCCGAGGGATACATGCGCAGAGTCGCGCGTTTGACGGCCCCCCACATGGCGTTGTTCATCACCACGAAAAGAACCGGAAGGCGATGCGTCGCCGAAGCGTGATGGACCGCGACCGGATTGGCGAAAAGATAGGAGCCGTCGCCGAGGACGGCAGTGACAAAACGTTCGGGCGCGGCGAGCTTTGCTCCGAGCGCCGCGCCGGCGCCCCAGCCGAGACCGGAGGCCGGGCTCATGCCGAAATAGCCGCCGGGCCTTTGCGGCCGGGCCTGTTCGAGAACGAGGGTATATTCGTTGACGACGATCGCTTCCTCGCCGACCGCCTCGGCGATCGCGGCGCTGACCGCGCCGGGGTGGAGAGGGCGCATCCTCGCCCCTTCTGCGCGCAGCTTCTGCCACTGCGCAAGACGGGCCGCGCGGCGCAGGGCGACCCTTTGCCCGCGCGCCGCCGCTTTCTCACCGGCCCCCCGCCGTTCGAGCGCCGCGGCGAGCAAGGGGAGCGCCGCCGCAGGCGACGCCGTCAGCGCCAGATCGCAAGGGAATCCGCGGATCGGATAGCGGCTGAAAAGAGGATCGACGCCGAGATGGATGACGCGGCACTCCCTCCCCGGCGCCTTGAGGCTCGGGAGCCAGGGGACATCGCATTCGAGAACGAGGATCGCATCGGCCTCGTCGAGATAAGGGCTCGCGTCATAACCGAGATGGCAGGGGTGGCCGAAAGGAAGGGAGAGAGTGCGCGGGCGATGCTCGACGAGGGGGATGGCGAAGCGTTCGCACAAGGCCGAAAGGGTCTCGACCGCCGCCCGCTCGCGCCCGGCGCTCGAGGTGACGATGAGAGGGTTTTCGGCCGCCGCAAGGATGCGCGCGGCTTCCTCGATCGCCCCCGGGTCGGCGCCGGGAGGACTCGCGGGACTGAGGCGCGAAGGCGCTTCGAAGGCAAAACCGGCCATAGGAGAAGCCAGAACTTCGCGCGGCAACGACAGATAAACGGGTCCTTTTGGCGCGCTCGTCGCGAGCTGAAGGGCGCGGTCGACGACGGTTTCGAGCTGGTCGGCGTTCCGCAGTTCATAGTCCCATTTGACGATTTCGCGCACCATCCCCGCCTGGTCGAACATTTCCTGCGCCCAGTGGATGTTGACGTCGCGCGAACCGGCCATGCCGCTTTCGCTCAATGGCGAGCGGCCGGCCGTAAACAGCATCGGCACCTGGTCGCGGGCGGCATTCATCGCGCCGCATACCCCGTTTGCCGTGCCGACGCTGACGTGAACCATCACCCCCGGCACCCGCCCCGAGACCATCGCATAACCGTGGGCCATGGAAAGGGCGAGGTTTTCGTGGGTTAGAAGGAGAGGCGCCGGAACCTTGAGGCCCTTTGCCGGCGCATTGGCATAGGCTTCGACGAGAGGCGCGAAATCGGTTCCGGCATTGGCAAAAAGCACCTCGATCCCGCGCTCGGCGAGGAGCGCCAGATACGCTTCGGCAACCGTCGAGACCGGGATTTCGCGGCGCGCCATTCTCTTCCCCCTGGCTCTTCCCCCTGGCTCTTCCCCCTGAACGCGGTCTTTGACGGGTCAGCCTTTGAGGCGCTTTTCGAAAAAGGCGGTGATGTCGGACCAAAGCGAAAAAGCCGGGACCTGCCGATAGCTCGGGCGGTAATCGGCGAGAAACGCGTGCCCGGCCTTTTCGTAGATTTTGACGGCGACGTCCTTGCCCGCGCGCTCGGCCTTTTTGCGCAGCTCTTCCGCCTCCGCCGGGCTCGGGTTCTGGTCCTCTTCGCCAAAGGCGGCAAAAAGCGGGCAGGAAAGCCGGTCGAGAAGGGTCATCACCGGGGTCGGGCGAGAGGGGGTCGACAAGGCATCGGGCGTCGCCCGGCCGATAAAACCGCCCCAGCAATCGATCGCGGCGTCGATCTTCCTGCTGCTGCACGCGAAAAGCAGGGTTTGCCGTCCGCCCGAACAGAAACCGATGCAGCCGACCTTGCCGGCGGCGCCGGCAAGCGAGGAGAGATGCGCCGCAGAGGCTTCGAGATCGCGCACCGCCTGCGCGTCGGGAAGGCCGAACATCAGCGGGAACACTTTTTGCAAGTCGTTGGGGTCGGGACCGCCGGTGCGGCAATAAAGATCGGGAGCGAGAGCGTTGTAGCCGAGATTGGCAAAGCGGCGGGCGACGTCGCGGATATGCTCGACGAGCCCGAAGGCCTCATGGATGACAATGATCCCGGGATACCGTCCGGGCGCGCTCGGCCGCGCAAGATAGCCTTTGATCCTCTCGCTGCCGCTCGCAAAGTCGATTTCTTCGCCGTTGACGCGCCGCGGATCGCTGACTGCACCGGGGACATCCGCCATGATCACCTCCCTAAAGCTGTTGCGGCAAGATAGCATCCTGCCGGCGAAAGGGTGAAGCGCCCGATCGGGTTGCGCCTTCGGCCTCTCATATGCGATATTTTTGATTCCGTCGCGGCGGGGTGTTCGGGGGAAGGGGCGGCGAGGTGGCCTTTCGATGAGCGGTGCCGGCCGGCCGGGAATGGGGCTGGGGCGCTTCATTTTCCTGCTTCTGGCCTGTTTTCCGGCGATCCTCTTCGGCGCGGTTGCGCGCGCGAGGGGGCAGGCGGTTCCTGTTTTGCCGACAAACGCGGCGCCCGCGCTCAATCCTCTCACTCCCGGACAGGCGCGCCCCGCCGCCCGCTCTCCTCCTTATACGATCTTCGCCCTTCCGATCGACCGCTCTCTCTCGCGCATCTCGGGAGAGGCGCCCTCGCGCCTTGCCCCACCCCCGTCTGCCGCTGCGGCAACTCCGGGGGCGCCGGCGGCTGCGGCAAATGCCCTTCCGAGCGAAAACGCGCCGCCGACAAGCGGCGCCCCGCCCCTTCCGGGCCTTCCCAATCCCCAAGCCCCGCCCCCGGTCAGTACGGCGATGCCTTACGGTTCGCAGCTTTTCCTCGGGCAACCCCAGCTTTTTGGTCCCGTCGCCCTCAACCGCGATTACATCATCGCCCCCGGAGACCAGATCGCGGTCCACATCTGGGGCGCCTACGCTTACAACAGCCTCGAAGCGGTCGATCCGCGAGGCAACATCTTCGTCTCTCAAATCGGCCCCATCCACCTTGCCGGGGTCACGAGCCTTGCGCTCGACGAAAAGGTGACGCGCGCGGTGAGGCGAGTCTTCACCAAAAACGTCGATGTCTACGCCAGCCTTTTGAGCAAGCAGCCGGTCGCGGTCTATGTCACCGGAGCGGTGGAAAAGCCGGGGCGCTATTCGGGCGACCGCCTCGATTCGCCTTTGCAATATATCGCCCAAGCGGGCGGCATCGACCCGGCAAGCGGGTCCTACCGCGACATCCGCATCCTTCGCGACGGCAAGATCCTCGCCCGCATCGACCTTTATGCCTTTCTCGCCGGAGCGGCGTTGCCGAAGATCGCGTTCCGGGTCAACGACACCATTTTCGTCGGTCCCCAGAGGCCGAGCGTGACGGCGCTCGGCAATGTGCAAAACAGCTATCGTTTCGAGTTCGGCCGCAAAGGGTTTACCGGCGCCGAGCTCGTCGCTCTCACGCGCCCCGATCCGAACGCCTCCGACGTTTCGATCCAGGGCATCCGCAACGGCAAACCTTACGACGCCTATGTCCCGCTTGCAGAGTTCGAAAGCATGCGCCTGGCGAGCGGCGACACCTACAATTTCGCTTCCGACTATGTCAGCAACCGGATCTTCGTCAGCGTCACCGGGCAATCGGCAGGACCCTCCTCGCTGGTCGTCCCGCGCGGGGCAACCCTCGGAGAGGTCTTGAAGCTGATCGAGGTCGATCCCAAAGTCGCCGATCTCGGCGCCATTTATCTGCGCCGGCAAAGCGTTGCCCTCGCCGAGCGTGAAGCGCTCGACGAATCCTTGGCGGCGCTTCGCCGCGCCGTCCTCACCGCGCGCTCGGTCAGCACCAGCGACGCCGCCATCCACACCGAAGAGGCGCAGATGGTCGAGGCTTTTATGGAAAAGGTGCACCAGTTCACGCCGCAAGGGCGAATCGTCCTCGCGGGTGCGCCCGACCGCAGCAGCCTCATCTTCGAACCCAACGACGAGATCGTCATCCCGGCGAAGTCCGATGTCGTCTCGATCAACGGCGAAGTGAGGCTGCCGCAAACCGTGATCTGGACACCGCACCGCGACGCCGCCCGGTACGTCGCCATGGCGGGCGGTTATACCGAGCGCGCCGACCGCTCGGACATCATCCTCGTTCACCCGAGCGGAGCGGTCGAGAAAGGCGGCGGCGGTTTGGCGGTCGGTCCCGGCGACCAGATCATGGTCATGCCTGAAGCAGGCGCTCACAACTTTGCGATTTTCGAAGACATCGTCCACATCCTTTACGAGATTGCGGTATCGACAGGTGTCACCTTGCGCCTCACGCATTAGCGCGGCCTGCGGATCCCGGGCCGCACGCTCTCGCCAGCGCCGAGCCGGCGAGAGCAGAGTGCCGCTTTTGAAGGGCGGCGCGGGCGCCCCGGTTCTGGCTCTTCTCTTTGCGTTGTCGCTTTTGTCGGGCTGCGCGGCATTCGCCCCCTCACGCCACGGCGCGGCCAGGGGAAAGGAACAGGCGGCGGCTTTTCTCCCGCTTGCGGTGCGGCAACAGGCGATCGACAAAGAGGCGCGGACGCGAGGCCTTCTTTCTTTTGTCGAAACGGCCTCCCCCGGCCGCTCGCGCGTCTTCGAGGATGCCGAAGAGGGCGCGGTTCGGGTGACGATGGGGCGCGAATACTATTCCGCCGATGCCCTCGTCTGCAGGCATTTCACGCTCTCCCCTCTGGCGCCCCGGGGCGAGAATGCGACCGAGACGCGCGCCGTCTGCCGCGAAGCCGCAGGATGGCGGCTCGATCCGATCGGAAGCGCGGGCGCGCTCCCTTCCGCGCATTGATGGAGGAGGGCGCCCATGCCTCTCGACCGGCATCCCTCGGATTGGCGCCCTCGAGCCGCATGCGCAATCGCAGCGCAATTTTGCAGGTCATGTGCCAAAGTATTATTAAAAAAAAGCAAACGCAGGCGCACGAAAACTCGATGTCTTCCCTGCATTCTCATCAATGACCGTGGTTTCTTCTTGGCGCCATGGTAATCCCCTTGACAAATTCCCCTTTCGTCGCTTACGCTCGATTGGTTTGTCTGCCCGATCGACGGGCGCCCTCGGGATATTGGAGATTCCTCGTGACAATATTGAGGCACGGCGCGAAAGAGGAAATAGGGATCTCAGAAAATCGCGCCGGAAAAGGCGTTTTCTGACTTCGATGCGCCCTGAGGAATAACGCCGACCTCCATTCCGTTATGCAGACGACCGAGGCCGCCCCGATATGATACCCGCAGCGACAAGACCGGAACCGGCGCTTCGGGGCCCTCAATTGGGCGCCAAAAGGCGGCGTGCTACGCGTTTCGGCAAGGCCGTTGCAAGGTTCGGCGCCGGCGTCGGCGTCATTCGCTTGAGTCTCTTTTTGTGGCTGCGCTCTTATTGGCGCGGCAGACAACTGGTTCGGTTTTTCGGCGGGAGAGGCGGCGGCCAAAAGAGCGGCCCGGTCGCGATCGTCCCTTATTATGGCAACGAGGCCTTGCTCCCCGCCTTTCTCGATCACCATCGCCGGCTCGGCATCGAAGAGTTCGTCTTTCTCGATCTGTCGGCCGGGCGCAAGCTCGGCGCCGTTCTCGCCGGCGAGAGCGACTGCGCCGTCTGGCTCGCGCCCCTCGGCGCCGCCCCGCAGCGCGCGCTCGATTGGCTCAATCACCTGCGCCGGCGCTATGGCTGCGGGCGCTGGTGCCTGTCGCTCGAACCGAACGAACTGCTCGTCTACCGGCATTGCGAAACCCGGCAGGTTGCCGATTTCACCGCGTTTCTCGAAACCGAGCGGCGCGACCACGTCTATGCCCTCCTCGTCGATCTTTACGGAGACAAGCCTGCGGCCGGTTTGCGCCTCGAAAAGGGCGAGGATCCGCTCTCGGTTCTGCCCTATTTCGATCCCCTCGGCTACATCACGAGCGGCCCCCACCGCTATCGCAACGTCATCGCGCGCGGCGGCGTGCGGCGCCGCACGCTTTATTGCGAGGCTCCCCGCCAAAGCCCGGCATTGAACCGCATCCCTCTCGTCAAATGGCGGTGGTATTACGTTTATGCCGCCGGAACCCGGCTTCTGATGCCGCCCCGGCTCAATACCTCGCACTCCAACTGGCACAGCTCGCCGACCGCCTGCCTGCTTTCACTCGCCCTCCTCGACAGTGACGAGGGACTGGTTCGCGCCTGGCTGTCGGAAGAGGGGCAGGTCGCGGCGGCAGGCGGCAGGCTTTCCAACCCCGGCCTTATGGAGCTGCGACGGCGACCGCTCAAAGAGGATGTCAGCGCCCGCTTTTGCGGAAGCGAGAGCCTCGTCGCCTGCGGCCTCATCAACCCGGGTCAGTGGTTCTAGGGAGGGCCGGTGAACCTCGCCTTCGCGCTGCTTGCGCATGGCAATCCTCGGCTCGTCGAGAGGCTTATCCGCCTCCTCCTCGCCGAAGGGCACCGTGTTGCGCTCCATTACGACCTGAAATCGCCCGCCGCCGGCTACGAGCATCTGTTGCGCTCCTTTTCCGGCTGCGAAGCGGTGCGCTTTGCCCGGCGCGTGCGGGTTACCTGGGGCGAGTGGTCGATCCCGGCCGCGACCCTCAATTGCCTCGACGCCATCGCCGAGGCGGGCTGGGAACCCGATTATGTCTATTACCTGAGCGGGATGGATTATCCGATCCGCTCCTCGGCCGAGCTTCTCCACTTTCTCGAGCGGCATCGCGGGACCGAGTTTATCGAAAGCGTTCCGGCGGACCGCGTGCGCTGGGCGAGAACCGGACCGCAGGAAGAACGGTATCTTTATCACTTTCCTTTCAACTGGCGCGATCAACCGAGGCGTTTCTCCTTCTTCCTCAGGTTGCAAAAAAGGTTCGGCTGGAAGCGCAAATTCGTGCGCGGGATGACGCCTTATATCGGCTCGCAATGGTGGGTCCTCACCTGGCCGACCTTGCAGAAGGTGAGAGAGCTCGCGCGAGAACGCGACATCCGCCGGTTTTTTCGCACCACGCTTGTTCCGGATGAACTCTTCTTCCAGACCTTGGTGCGCTATCTTGTCCCGTATTCACGCATTTCGAGCCGCACGCTGACGCTCTACCAGTTTTCCGATTACGGGACGCCGGTCGTCTATTATCTCGATCACCTCGATTATCTTTTGAGCCAACCGTTTTTCATGGCGCGCAAACTGTCGCCCCACGCCGAGGCCCTGCGCGAGGTTCTCGACCTCTATTGGCATGGGGAACGGGCGCAGACCCCGCTCGATGACGGCGAAGTCGGCAAGCGCGGGCCCGACTACGAGATCCACCGTTTGACCCATCGAGAGGGAGCGCCGGGGCTTCCCCTTCCCGGTCGCGCCTTGCGCCGCTGGTACGGCGAACTCGAACGGCTGCCGCTTCCCTATTTCGCGGTGATCGGCAGCAGCGCCGCCGAGCTGCGCCTCGTCTACCGGCTGTTGTCGCAAGTCCCAGAACTGCGCTGCCACGGCCAGCTCTTCCACAAGAAACGCGTTGAATTTGCCGGCGGCCGGGCTTCTTTCGCAGGCTACCCGGCGCAGGCCTTGAAGCTGCGCGCGGTCTCCAAGGCCAATTTCCTCGCCGATATCGTGCGGGCCGAAAAGGAGCGCCTTTCGGGCTTTCTCCTTCTCTGGGGCCAAGGGGAGGAAATGACGCGGCTCCTTTTCGAGCGCCAGAATGCCCGCCTCGTGCTCCTCCAGGGCGACCCTCTCATCGCCTTTAGCGAAGAGATCCTCGGCCGCGAGCTTCTGCTCGATGAGCCTTACGACCCTTCCCTGCTCGAGGCGATACCGCCGGCGTTGCTCGCCGCCAGGTTCCGGCACTTCCTCAAAGACTTTCGCAGATACCGCAAGCGCCTCAAACGGCAGGCGAAAAAGGCGGCAATTGTCAAGCCGGCCGGATGGATCGGTGAAATCGATCTTTCGAGCGTAAGCGCTTCCTTTCCCGGCCTCTTCCAGACCGCGCCCGAGATCGCCTTCAGCGGGTTCGAGCAACGCTCGCGGCGTCTCGAAAGGGCGCTTTCCGTGGCGCTTCCCCTTCATCTGAAGGCGATTGCCGCCCGCGCCCATTCGCTTGCCCTTTTGGAGCCCGCAGCCTCTCTTTCCCGGGAGGAAGCCTGGGGCGGCGCGATCCCGGCGAATGACGAGCTGCCGCGTCTTTCCCTCGTCGGCCTCTCGCAAAGGACTTCGGC
>JAJYIC010000097.1 GCA_021790295.1 Pseudomonadota bacterium
TTGGTGCCTTCGTAGATGGGCGCAATGCGCGCGTCGCGCAGGTGCTGGGCAGCGCCTGTCTCTTCGATATAGCCCATCCCGCCATGTACCTGGATCCCGGTCGAAGCGACGGCGACGGCGAGATCGGTGCACCAGGCCTTGACCACGGGGATCAGAAGATCGGCGCGGGGCCCCCATTCTCCGCCACCCTTCTCGAAGCGGGCGCGGTCGATGAGGGCGGCGGCGTAATAGGAAAGGGCGCGCGAGGCTTCCGTCGCCGCGCGCATGAAAAGGAGCATGCGGCGGACATCCGGGTGATGAAGGATGGGCAACCCCCCGGCCTGCGGCGGCGTTGCGAGAGGCCGGCCTTGGACGCGCGAACGGGCAAAATCGCGAGCCCTTTGGTAGGCCCTTTCCGCAATCCCCACCCCTTGCAGGCCGACATTGAGCCTCGCGTTGTTCATCATCGTAAACATCGATTCGAGACCGCGGCCTTCCTTTCCGATACGCCAGCCGATCGCCTCGTCGTAAAGAAGGACGCAGGTCGGCGAGGCGTGAATGCCGAGCTTTTTTTCGAGCCGCACGGTCTTGACCGCATTGCGCGCGCCCGGACGGCCTTCGGCATCGGGCAGGAATTTCGGTACGAGAAAAAGCGAAAGGCCTTTCGTCCCCTCCGCCGCGCCCGGGGTGCGCGCCAGGACCATGTGGACGATGTTGGCGGCAAGGTCGTGGTCGCCGTAGGTGATAAAAATCTTTTCGCCGCTCAAGCGATAGCGGTCCCCTTCGCGCAACGCGCGCATCCTGATGGCGCCGAGATTGGAGCCCGCTTGCGGTTCGGTCAGGTTCATCGTTCCCGTCCACTCGCCGCCGACGAGCTTTTCGAGGTAAAGCGCCTTTTGCTCCGGCGAGCCGTGCGCTTCGAGAAGGGTGACGGCGCCCATGTTGAGGACCGGGCACAAGGCAAAGCTCGTCGCGGCGGAATTCCACATCTCCGCCACCGCCGCCGAAAGCAGCAACGGAAGCCCTTGGCCGCCGTATTCCGGAGCGGCGGTCAGGGAGTTCCAGCCGGCTTCGACATAAAGGCGGTAGGCCTCCCTGAAGCCGGGCGGGGTCAGCACGACGCCGGCTTCGAGGCGGGAGCCCTTTTGGTCTCCGATCTCGTTCAAAGGATCGAGGACGGTTTCGGCAAAGCGCGCGGCGCCTTCGAGGATGGCTTCGAGAAGGTCATTCGGCACCCATTCTTCGGGCTTTTCGAGGCCCGAAGACGTCAGTTCCTCGAAGAGAAAGCGCATCTCGGCAAGAGGGGCGGCGTAGGGCATCCTCGGAGCTTCCTTCGAAGTGTCTCCGCGAAAGGATAGCCGAGCCGGCGCGCGAAAAGCAGCCGAAGCGGCCTTCGATCCGGCCCCAGGAAACTCAGCTCAACTCGCTTGCCGCTTCGAGGGGCCGGGTGATGGCATAAAGAAGGTCGGCGCGGCTGACGATGCCCACAAGCCGGCCGTCGCGCAGGACCGGAACGCGGTTGATGCGGCGCCGGCGCATCAGCGCCGCAAGGATCGCGAGCGGGGTGTGTTCGCCGACGGTAACGGCCGGCCTTGTCATGACGTCGCGCGCTTTCATGTCGCGGGCCGCCGCGATCTCTTCGAGCGTCTCTGCCCGCTCGGCGAAAAGCCGCAGCCACCACGCGCGCCGGGTATTCGACGACGCTTCGCCGATGAGATCGCTTTCACTGACGATGCCGAGAACGCGGCCGGCGTCGTCGACCACGGGGACGCCGGTGATCGCATTATCGAGCAGGAGAGAGGCGATTTCACCAACGCTCGTATCGGGCCCTACGGTGAGGACCTCCTTGGTCATGATTTCCGCCGCGTTCATTCGCCACCTTTCGCCCCGCCCGAGGAGCCATGCCTGCCTGGCCGTTTGTGTTTGATTCTACGGGGAAAGGGAAAGCGCGGGATTGATTTAGCGCAAGAAAGGCAGGCGGCGTTCCCAATCTCTGCGGGAGGGCGCCTCGCCAGCGGATCCTGCCGCGCGCGGCGCGGGAGAAACCGGGGAAAGCCTTTCCTCCGCGCAAACCGGCGAGCCCCTATCAGGTTCGCCCTCGTCCTTTTTGCCACGGGCTTGCGCAAGGAAAGAGGCGGCGCCATCTACTCGGCCACCACAGAGAGCCGCGGGAGCTTTTGCGGCCGGCTCTTGTTCGCGCAAGAAGCAAGCCGCCAAGCCCCTTCCGCGCCCAACGAGGGCTCTGCGGCGCTTTTGCGAACCGCGGCGGGGCGGTCTTGGCGGGAAGGTTGTTGTTTCCGGCTCTCCATAGCGCTGGCCGCCAGGAAGGACGCAAAGGCGGCCGGGGCAAAAGAGGCAAAAGCGCGAAACCGGAATGATCCAAATCAGCGAGCGCCTCGCCATCGGCGAGGAGGAGATCGAGGAAAGCTTTCTTCTGGCCGGAGGGCCGGGAGGGCAAAACGTCAACAAGGTGGCGAGCGCCGTGCAGTTGCGTTTCGATGCGAAAGGCTCGCCAAACCTCGATGAGGCTCTGCTCTCGCGGCTATTTGCGATCGCCGGACGGCGGATGACTCGCGCGGGCCTCATCGTCATCACGGCGCGGCGCTTTCGCACCCAGCAAGCCAACCGAAGGGATGCTTTCGAACGGTTGATCGACCTTTTGCGCCGCGCCGAGAGAGTGCCGCAAGCGCGCCTTGCGACGCGCCCGAGCGCCGCCTCGCGATTGCGGCGGCGGCGCGCGAAAGCCGCCCGCGCGCAAACGAAACGCTTGCGTCACCCCGTCGCCGAAAGCGAAAAATAAGGTTTTGGGCCTATCGTTTTTGAGCGCCGTTCGCTTCGGAAGCGTTTGCAAGGCGGGCGGTTTTTGGGCGCGCCGGGCGCGGTTCGCGGCTCATCGCGCTTTCTTCCGCGGCGGGCGGCGGCGCGGCGATCTCGCAGCTCTGCACCGTTTGGAGTAGCCTCTCTGCGACGCCATTTGGGATTTCTGGTCGATGTCGTACCCCTTCATCCTGTGGACCATGCAGCGCACGGGCGGGACCGCTCTCGCGGAGCTCCTGATGACGATCTCGGAGTGGCAGGCCGCGGAGCACGAGCCATTCAATCGCGACCGCCAGTTCGGGGCGGTCACCGCCGCTTTCGCCATGAACCGGGACGAGGACCAGCTCGAAAAGGATCTCGCCGCCATCTTTGCGCAAGGCTATCTCATAAAGCACACCTACGAGTTGCGGAACAAGGCGCTCAATGCCGCGGTCCTGCACGCGGCCGTGAAGGCCGGCTATCGCCATCTCCTTCTCGTGCGCCGCGACGAGTTCTCGCGTCTTGTCTCGAAATTCGTTGCCGAAGCAAACGGCACCTGGTTCAAAGGCTATGCCGGCCGGGTTTACGAGAAAATCCGCACCGGCGAACGCAGCCTCGGCCCGATCCCGATCGAGAAGATCGTCGCCGCCTACCAGCATTGCCGCGAGATGACGGACGAGATCCGTTCTTCGCTCCAAGCCGTCGCACCCGATTTTCACGAGGTCGATTACGAGGATCTTTATACCGGGGAGGAAAGCGCGCGCCGGGCGCGTCTCGATGAGCTTTTCCGTTTTCTCGATTTTCCCCCCGCGCGCATCGAAGCCGAGCGCGCGAGCATCGAGGAAAAGGTTTTGGGGGAGGGTATGGACACGCGTTCGATCATGCCCTTCCTGCCGAACCTGAACGAAGTCGTGGAGGCGCTCCAGGCCGCGGGGTGCGAACCGCCGTCAGCCTTTTTCGACGGTATCGAGAAGACGCTGCCTGAGGAGGAAGCGGCGGCGGCGCCGGCGCATTCGGCGGACGAGCCAAGGCTCGCAAACGCCGGGTGGGGCTTCAAGCTCGTCGGGGAATTCCAAAGGCTTGCCGCCAAATACGGACTTGCGCCCCCCTTTCTCGAGATCGGGTCGAGGCTTATCGGTCCTGCGATTGTGAGCGGGGATTATTTTTTCGGCAAAGAATTACATGGAATAGGATTCGACAAATCCCAGGTATCCAGTCCAATCACGGTCTACAATGGTAATATTATCAATGTTTTGGGGAAATTCAAGGACGGTTATTTCTCGACAATATTCTCGAATGCGGCGCTCGAGCACGACAGCGAGTTCTGGCGCACGCTCAATGAATTGAAGCGCCTTTTGCCCCCCGGCGGGACCCTGGCGGTTGCCGTTCCGGGATTTCGCGAGATGAAAAAAGAGAGCGGCATCAAGGTTATCGGGACGACAGGCCATCACATGCGGCAGGCGACGCCGACCTTTCGCATCCACGGGCCTTCGGACTATTGGCGGTTCAGTCCCCGCGCATTGCGGGAGGTCATCTTGAGCGGTTTCGAGGTCAAAGAATTGAAACCCGTCGGATCCTTGAACTGGATGATCGGCATCGGCGTCAAGACGGGATCCTGACGGCGCCTTTAGCAAGACGAAACCCTGCCGGCTTTGCCGGCAGCCGCCGGGGCTGGCGGCGAGAGGGGCGAAACGTTGACAAGAAGGCGGTTTTTCCTTTAAGATTCGGCTGTCGCGGTTACGAAGGCGACGGTCTTCTCAGGGAGTTAGCCGTTATGGCTACGATCGAGGATCTGAAAGGGTGGTTTGCCCGAGACATCAAATTTGCTGAGTGGGATGAAAACGTCGAGCTCGACGAGTCGGACCCCAACAGCGCCGTCATCCGTTTTTATACGGCGACCAACGAATACGCGTTGAAAATCGTCCCTCGGGAAGAGGGCATCCCGCGGCTCAACTGCACGGTGCGTTCGCGCAAGCCTCGGGCGGGGATGCCGGCCGCGTCGCCGCGGCCTTTGATGCGCAACCCGCAATTTCCCAACCGTTTGAACGAGAGGACTTGGAAACGGTTGCTGGGCGCGATCGTTGGCTTTGAACTGGTGCGCGTCCATCGCCGCGAAAAGGCGGCGAAAACGGCCGAGCTCGAAGGGCCGGGCGGGTCGGAACCCGCGTCCGGCGAAGAGGAAGGGGCGTCCTCGACCTAGGCTTGTTTATCCTCTTTTCAGCCATCGACCGGCGCCTGCGAAAAAAAGGCACGGGTCGATGCCTTTCCCTCGCAAACGAAAGCGAAGGCGCAGAGGGGAGAAAACGAGGTTTTGGCTTCTTTTCAATCGGCGGATCGCGGATTTGCGGATCGGAACGGGTAAGGATCGCAGGGTGCCCGCTCGGGCGCTTCTGATGATGGGCGCGGGGATTTTATTTCCGGCCGGCGAGGGAGGGTTTTCGTGAGCCCGGCCGAGCCGCCTCAGGGCACGCCTTTTTCGGAAAGAAGCGCGGCGGCTCTGGCGGCAGGGCGCAGGCTCATCGCCGACGGGCGTTTCGAGGAAGCCGCCCTACGCCTTCTCGAAGCCGCAAGCGCCAACCCTTCCGATCCCGAAATCCTCTTCGAAATCGGTTGCGCCGAAGAGGGCCGCAAGCGCTGGGAAGAGGCGTCCCGGTATTTCGCGCGCGCCGTTGCCCTCGCGCCCGATTGGGCAAAGGCGCGCACGCGTTGGGGCGCTCTTCTCTTTCGCCTCGGCAACAGTGAAGAGGCGCTGGCGCAAACGAAGGCGGCCTTGCGCCTCGACCCGCAATCGGCTGAGGCGCATCGTCTTCATGGCGCCGTCTTTTATCGGCGCCGGCGCTTTGCCGAGGCGGCCGCCGCATTCAAAACCTGGGCGAAAGCCGCCCCGAAAGAGGCCGAGGCTCTTTTCTCCGAGGGACGCGCGCTGTTGATGACGGGAGAGCGAAAGGCGGCGGCAAACGCCTTCCGCCGCGCTGCCGAACGCGATTTCGGCCTCCTCCGCGCGCATCTTTTTCTCGCCCGTATGGCGCTTGCCGAAAAGAAATTGGCGAAGGCCGAAAGGCATCTCAAAGACGCGCTCCAGTGCCGGCCGCAAAGAGCGATCCTTTTGGCGCTACTCGCCAAGGTGCTGTTGCGGCGCTCGCGCCTCCAGGCGGCGGGGAGCCGCGCGCGTGCGGCGCTTGCTTTGGACCCCGGGTGCGACACCGCCGCTCTCGTCGTCGCCGAACTTCACATCGTCGATGGCGAATGGGCAAAAGCACTCCCGATCCTCAGCACTCTTGCCGAAAAGCGTCCGGATTGGGCGGAATTGCGCGCTCTCGACGCGCGTTTTCCCGAGGTCTCCCCGCGCCAGGCTGCGAGCGCCGGCGCGGCGCGCATCCGCGCGGCAGAGCCGCGCCTTCCGCAAACTCCTTTGCCCGCACCGCAGGAACAACGCCCCTTCGCTTTCGAAAAGGCCGATTTCGCCATCGTTTCCCCGGGTCCGGGCCTCGGCGTGGCGGCGATCGAGGCGCCCTCCCCTTATAGAGCGGGCGATATCCTCGATCAGTTATTCCTTTTGCGCGCCCTTATTCTGCGCCAGCTCCGGCTGCATTATCGCGAGACGCGCGTGGGCTTCCTTTTGGAATATGTGCGCCCGCTCGTGGTCATGATCCTGCATACGATCGTCTTCACCGCGTTGAACAAAAGGATGCCGGCAAAAATCCCGGTCGAATTGTTCGTGATCGGTTCGTTTACGATATGGTTTGCCTGCGTTCATGTGATACGCGGCACGATGCACGCCAGAACGAAGGCGACGGGGGTTCCCGGAGTGACGGAAACCCATCTGGACATCGCCAGGACAGTCTGGGAATTCCTGTCGATGTTTAGCTTATGTATCGCGTGCGTTTATCTGTTGAAGATTTTCGGGTTTCCGGTGCCTTTCCCGAATATCCCGCAAACCGTCCTCTATTTCATTCTTGCCGTCTTGTTGGGGTTGGGGTTCGGGCTCATCTTTCGGGCCCTTTCGCGGCGTTTTCCGTCGACGGAGGCGCTGCACAAGAACTTCATTTGGATTTTGTACCTGACCTCCGGACATTATTATTCGATAGCCTACGGCCGTCATGGGCTTGCCGATTATCTTTGGTGGAATCCGTTGCTTCATCTTTCGGAGATGGAAAGGCGGGCGCTTTACCCCGGCTACCCGACGGAACTCGTCACGCTTTGGTATCCGGCGGTGATGGCCGCCGGATTTATCATCTTCGGCCTTCTTTTGGACAAATGGACACGCCATCTGGCTCACGATTGATCGGACTCGTCGGGGTGGCGAAAAGTTTCGCTCTCAAAGGGCATGCGCCTTGCGTGGTTTTCCGCCCGACGACGATCTCCCTTCCCGCCGATCGCCGCCTCGCCGTTCTCGGCGGCAAAAGCGAGGGCAAGACGATCCTTCTCCAGCTTTTGGCGCGAAGCGAAAAACCCGATTTCGGCGAGGTGGTGACGCGCTTGCGTCTTTCTCCGGTCGTCAATGCCGATCGCATCTTCCACCGCGAACTGAGCGCGCTCGAAAACGTCCGCTTTTACGCGAGAAGGTTTGGCGTCGGCGAAGATCGCCTGATTGTGGCGATGGACAATTTCCACCCTCTAAGCGCCTATCTGGACGAGCGCGTGGGGGATCTCTCGCAGAAACAGCGGCGCAGCACCGAGGCAGCCCTGGTGGCGGCTCTCGGTTTCGATTGCTATCTTGTAGACGACATCGGATTGTTCGACCCCGAGCTTATCGAACGCACGTTCGAGGCGGCGACGCGGCGGGGCGGCGGCGTGATCTTCGCCGCAACCGGGGCGCGCCATGCGCGCCGCTACGGCGATTGCGCCGTCGTCATCCACGATCACACCCTTCACCCTTTCCCTCGCATCGAAGAGGCGATCCGGTTTTATGAAAGAGGATTATGAAAGAGGATAACGAGGCGGAAGAACCCGGCTCCTTGACTTTCAAGGACGCCGTTCCGCCCGCGCGCAAAGAGAAAGGGCGCCGCCGGCGGCAGGGGCAAGAGCGCCAGCCGCCCTCCGCGCCTCAAAGCGCCGAAAGTCCGTCGGCCGCGCCTTTAAAGCGCCGGCCGCGCCGCGAAGGCAAAGGGCGTCGCCGCCAACTCCCGCCTGAGAAGGGCCTGCCGCCGAGCCCCGCGCCGGGCGTCGCGCCCCCCTCACCTTCCGAGCGTGCGCCCGCACCTGCGGGCGTGTGGGGCCGGCTTGCCCGCCGTCCCGACCCCGAAGACTCTCTGCCTGCGGCAGCGCCGGCGCCAAGCCTTGCCGGCCCTCTCGCGCCCTGGCCCGAACCGGGCGAGCATGTCCAGGTCCTCCTCGCCATGCGGCGCAGCCATAAACGCCGCTTTCTTTTGCGGATGGCGCTTTTTTGCGGTCTGCCGACGCTTTTCGCCGCGTTTTACATGTTCTTTCTCGCCTCGCCCCGTTACGTCTCGCAATTTCAGGTGACCTACCAGACCTACCAGGCGCCGCAGAAACTCTCTCAAGGGCTTGTCCAAAGCGTCCTCGGGACAAGCCAAAACAACCTTGTGGATCTCGGCGTCGTGCTTTACGAATATGTGAGGTCTCCG
>JAJYIC010000098.1 GCA_021790295.1 Pseudomonadota bacterium
GCGGCGAGCCGCGAGGAGTGGGCGATGGGCGCGACCCCGCCATGCGACTGCATGACGAGGATCGGCCCTTCGTAGCCCGCCGTTGCCAGCCTTTCTTCGAGGCGCTTCAGGTAACGCGCGAGAGAAGGCCCGAGATAGGCGTTGACGACGGTTGTCGAAACCCGTTCGAACTCTTTGATCTGCGGCAGAACCTCGGAAGAAAGCGAGACGTAAAGCTGCGGCAGCGCCTTTGCCAAAGCCTCGCCCGTCGCCCTTTCGTGGCGCGCGTCGCGCCAGGAATGAAGATAAGAGACGGCGACCGATTCGACCCTTTCGCGCGCGAGGATCTGGGTCGCGCGCGCCAGCGAGGCCTGGTCGAGCGGCAACTCGATTCGCCCGTCGGCGCGCATCCTTTCGCTGACGCCGATGCGCAAACGGCGCGGAACGAGAGGCTCCAAAGGAGGAAGGCGCAGATTGTACCGGTCATCCTTGAGGCCTTCGCGCATCTCGAGGACGTCGCGGTGGCCTTCGGTCGTCAGGAGAGCCGTCTTTGCCCCCTTTTTTTCGAGAAGGGCGTTGGTCGCGACGGTCGTGCCGTGAACGATGCGTTCGCATTCGCCGAACAGAGCTCTCGGTTCGAGACCCATGCTTTGCGCCAGAAGGCGCAGCCCTTCGAGAACGCCCTCGGAAGGGTCCCGAGGGGTCGATGGAGTTTTGGCGAAAGAAGTACGCCCTTCCTCGTCGACGGCGACGAGGTCGGTAAAGGTCCCGCCGATATCGATGCCGATGCGCAGCGTCACGGTTTTCGCCCAAGGTCCGGGGTTTCGCTCGAAAACCCGTTTTCCGCATCGCGTCTTTGGGCCTCGGGGTCGCGGAGAGACGGCTCGCCCCAGCCGCCCCCCCCTCCCGACAGGAGGACGAGGCGGTCGCCGGGCCTGACCACGATGCCGACCTCTTTGGTTTTGATCGCGCGCGGCTCGCGCCCCTGCGAATAAAGCATGTAGCTGTGCGGGAGACCGTCGTTGCCGCCGAGGATGCCGCAGGCGCCGTGGCGCACTCCGTCTCCAGCCGTATTGGCAAGCGCCGGTTCCTCGACTTCGACGACGATTTCGGCGACACCCCCCGCGCCGCCGCGATATGTGCCGGCGCCGCCCGAATCGGGACGGAACTCGTGGCGGCGGAAGAAAAGGGGAAAGCGCGCTTCGGTCACTTCGAGGCTGCCGAATTTGATCCCGCCCGCCGCCTGCCATTCGCCGACCCCGGGCCAGCCGTCGCCCGCGGCCGACGCGCCGCCCCCCGGGCGCGCCTGGAAAAGATGCCAGATGAAAGGCTTTTTGGAACGCGGGTCGCGCCCTTTGAGGGCGATGCGAAAACGCCGCCCCCAGCCGGCCATGGCGCGCTCGGGACAGGCAGGAGCGAGCGCCTTGATGATCGCTTCGATGATCTCTTGCCCGCAATGGTTGGTCGCGAGAGTGACGGGCGCGCCTTCGTTCGCCCAGACGACGGTTCCGGGCTTGGCGATAACCTGAAGAGGGCGGAAGGTGCCGTCGTTTTTCGGGGTCTCGGGATCGATCAGGAAGGAGAGCGCGACGACCGCCGCCGAGCGCATGTTGGCGTAAGAGGAATTGACAAAGCTTTCGACTTGCGCGTCCGAACCCGAAAGATCGACGAGAAGATCGCTCCCCTTCTTTTCGACCCGCGCGCGTATGGCAATGTCCTCGTGGCCGCGCCCGTCGTCGTCGAGAAAGGCTTCGCCCTCGTAAGCGCCGTCGCGCCAAAGGGCGATGACCCGGCGCGTCTGCCTTTCGGCCGCATCGAGAACCGCCTCGATCGCGTTCTCCAAGGTCTCGATCCCGAATTCGCCGGCGAGCGAGAGAAGACGCTTTTCGCCCAAATGAGCCGAGCCGATCATCGCCGCGAGATCGCCTTTGAAATCGCGCGGATGGCGCAGATTGGCGGCGAGCATCTCCAAAAGGTCGCGCCGCTCCTCGCCCTTGTCGCAGATCCGCAAAGGGGGGATGCGCAGTCCTTCCTGCCAGATGTCGGTGGCGCCCGCGTTGTAGGCGCCGTGCGCGGCCCCGCCGATATCGCTTTGGTGCGCCCGGTTGATCGACCAGAAGCGCGGCTTCTTTCCGGCAAAGACGGGGACGAAGACGGTGAGATCGGGAAGGTGGTTGCCGCCGTGATACGGATCGTTCAAAAGGAAAACGTCGCCCTCATGGATGTCCTCGGCGAAAAACTCGGAGACCGCCTTTGCCGCATACGGAAGGGCGCCGACATGGATCGGCACATGTTCGGCCTGGGCGATCAGCCGTCCTTCGAGATCGGCGATTGCGGTCGAAAAATCCCGGCTCGAATTGAGGATCTGCGAATAGGCGGTGCGCAGCATCGATTCGCCCATCTCTTCGACGATGGCGAGAAGGCGGTGCTGGATCACCGAGACGGTGATCGGATCGAGACCCTCTCTCACGCTTCCTCTCTCCCCTCTTTGCGCGAAAAGATGCCCGCAACGGGGCCGACGGTCGAGGCTTTCTTCGCCCCTTTTATTTCGGCAGCGCGGCGGGAAAGCTCAAAAGGAACTGGAGATCGACTTGGGACGCTTGCCAGAATTGCGGCAGAGGCGGGAAACGGCCGACGGCCGCGACCATCATCAGGACACGGCGATCGATATCGGGATAGCCCGAGCTTTTGAGAACCTTGAGATGGGCGATCGTGCCGTTATCGCGAACGGTGATGCCGATCACCGTCAGGCCTTTGCGCTCTCCGACCATGCCGCGCGTCAGGAGGCCGATATGTTGGCGGGTCAAGGCCGCGAGATAGGCGAGATAGGCGCTTCTCGTGGCCGAGGGTCCGGGATATCGGGGAAGGGACGCTCGGCGAACCGAGGCCGAAGGAGAGGGCGCGCTCTTTTGCGGCGGGGCGGGCGGCTTCGCCAAAGGCAAAGGCGCGGCAAGCGCGCTCTCTCTTTCAGCTTTCGCCGCCGGTTCTCGCGGCATGGACAAATCAGGCGGCGGCGAAGGCTTCGGAGCAAAAGGAAAAGCGCGCCCCTTTTCGAGGTTTCGCGGAAGTTTTCCCATGCTCACCGAAGCAAGGCGCCCGGAAGGCGCCTTTTTTTCCGCGGGCGGTTTCGGTGGCGGCTTTGGCGGCGGTTTCGGCGGCCGCAAAAGGACGAGCGAAACCGGGATCGGCGCCGGCGGGCGCACGCCATGCGGCGCGAGAGGGAGAAAATACAAGGCAGCAGCAGCGAGATGCAGCGCCAGAGAGGTGAGCGCGCCGAACGCCAGCCTTTCCTCGCCGCGACTTCGAGCGCCGGGCGCTGCCGCCAACGCCGGCGCCTCGACGTCCGCTGAGAGAGCGAGGAAGGGTTCTTTCCTCTTCTGCCGGCTTTCCTTCAAGGGTCCCTGCCGGGCTCTGCGGCAAGAGCGAGCCAAGCCTCTTCGTCGAGGATCTTGACGCCGAGGAGTGCGGCCTTTGCCGCTTTCGAGCCGGGATCGGCACCCGCGACGACGAGATCCGTCCTCCCCGAGACCGAGCTTGCGACACTCCCGCCGAGGGCCTCGGCCCGCGCCTTTGCTTCGGAGCGGCTCATCGAAGAGAGCGTTCCGGTAAAAACGATGGTCTTTCCGGCGAGAGCGGACGCCGCCGCGGCCGGCGCCTCGTAATCGCGGACCTCGATCTCGCCTTCGAGGTCGTCGAGGATGGCGCGGTTATGAGGCTCGGCAAAAAAGCCGATGAGATCGGCGGCCATGTCTTTGCCGATGCCGTGAATATCGAGAAGGCGCGCCTCTGCCTCGCTATCGCCTTCCGCCGCCCTCTCCAGCTCGCGCCGCCAAAGCGCATAGGAACGGTAGCGCCGGGCGAGGAGCCTTGCCGTCGCCTGGCCGATCTGGGGGATGCCGAGAGCGTTGATAAAGCGGTCGAGCGAAAGCGCCCGCCGCCCGTCGATGGCGGCCGCGAGGTTTTTGGCGCTCAACGCGCCCCAACCTTCCCGCGTCCCGATCCGCGCCGGATCGAGACGGAAGATGTCGCCCGGAGTGCGGATCAGCCCGTCCTTCCAGAATTCGGCGATGTGCTTCTCCCCGAGCCCTTCGATATCGAAAGAGTCGCGGCCGACAAAGTGGCGCAAACGTTCGACCGCCTGAGCCGGGCAGATAAGCCCGCCGGTGCAGCGCCGGACGACCGCCCCTTCCTCGCGCACCGCGAGGCTTCCGCAGACCGGGCAGTGGTCGGGAAAGTGGAAAGGCTCGCTTTCTTGCGGCCGCCTTTCGCGAACCACGGCGACGATCTGCGGGATCACATCGCCAGCGCGCTCGACGAGGACGGCGTCGCCTATGCGCAAGTCTTTTCTGGCGATCTCGTCCTCGTTGTGTAGGCTCGCGCGGCCGACGACGACGCCGCCGACGGTGATCGGTTCGAGAATGGCAACCGGGGTGAGGGAGCCTTGGCGCCCGACCTGGATGACGATGTCGCGCAAAATGGTCAGGGCCTTCTCGGCAGGAAATTTATGCGCGAGGGCAGAGCGCGGAGCGCGGCTGACCATGCCGAGACGCTCCTCTAAGGCAAGATCGTTGACCTTGTAGACGACGCCGTCGATGTCGTAAGGGAGCGAGGCGCGCTCGGCCGCGATTTCGCGATAAAACAAAAGCGCGGCCTCGACCCCGCGGCAAAGGCGGGAAAAGGGATTGACGGCAAATCCCCAGTCGCGCAAACGGCAAAGCGCCTCTTCATGGGTACGGGCAAAAGGGGCGCTCGATTCGCCCCAGGCGTAAGCGAAAAATCGCAGAGGGCGCCCTGCGGTGACCGCGGGGTCGAGCTGGCGCAAAGACCCGGCGGCGGCGTTGCGGGGATTGGCGAATGGCGGCTCTCCCGCCGCCGCCCTTTGCCCGTTGAGGACGAGAAAGCCCTTTTTTTCCATATAGACTTCGCCGCGGATTTCGATCGCCTTCGGCCAGCCTTCCTGCAAAAGCCGTTCCGGCACGCTTTCGAGCGTCCTTATGTTGGCCGTCACCTCTTCGCCGACGACGCCGTCGCCGCGCGTCGCGGCGAGAACGAGACGGCCCTCCTCGTACCGCAAAGAGGCCGAAAGCCCGTCGATCTTGGGTTCGGCCATGATCTCGATGCGCTCTGGGGCGACCAGCGCGAGATCGGCCTCGCGCCGGAAAAAGGCGCGTACGCCGGCAAAAAACGCACGCACCTCCTCTTCGGCAAAGGCGTTTTCAAGCGAAAGCATGGGCCGCCGGTGCCGCACTTTGGCAAAGCCGGCCGCGGGGGCCGCGCCAATCCGGGCGGAGGGGCTGTCCGGACGGACGAGAGCGGGAAAGCGCCGTTCGATCGCCTCGTTGCGACGGCGCAAGGCGTCATATTCGGCGTCCGAGACTTGCGGCGCGGATTCGAGATAGTAAAGCCGATCGTGGCGGGCGATCTCGGCTGCGAGAAAGGCGAGTTCGGCCTCGGCTTCCGCCGCCGAAAGGGCTTCGGGCGCAGGCCTCTCCAGCGGCCGCGCAGGCTTTTTTCTCATGCCCCCTCCGCGGCGATAAGGCTTGCCGCGGCGGCCCGCGCTTCCTCGGTGACGACGCTTCCGGAAAGCATGCGCGCGATCTCCTCTCGTCTTCTTTCGGCGTCGAGTTCTTCGACGCGGGTAACGAGCGATTTTTCGGCCTCCGATTTCCGCACCTGCCAGTGATGGGTCCCGCGCGCCGCGACCTGCGGCGAGTGGGTGACGACGAGAACCTGGAGGCTCGCGCCGAGACGATAAAGGCGCTCTCCGACCGCCGCCGCGACGGCGCCGCCGATGCCGCTGTCGACCTCGTCGAAAATGAGGGTCGGCACCGCCGAGGTTCCGGCGAGGACGAGCCTCAAGGCGAGCATGAAACGCGCCAGTTCGCCCTGCGAGGCGATGCGCGAGATCGGCCCGAACGGGGTTCCGGGGTTGGTGGAGACTTCGAATTGGACGCGCTCGCAGCCCTCTTCGCTCCACTCGCGCTCGCTTTTGGGCGAAAGGACGGTGCGAAAACGGGCGCGGGCGAGCCGCAAAGGCGCGAACTCGGCCGCGACCGCGGCGTCGAGGCGGCTTGCCGCCTCTTTGCGCGAAAGGGTGACGCGCGCAGACGCGGCCAGATAGGCTTCCCGCGCCTCCTCCTTGACGCGGATAAGAAGGGCGGCGTTCTCGCTCCCTTTTTCGATCGCGGCGAGGCTGAGGGCGAGCCGGTCCCGCAATGCGGGAAGCTCCGCAACGGGCAGCCTGTGCTTACGCGCGAGAGCGCGAAGGGCAAAAAGGCGTTCCTCGACGGTCTCGAGTTCGCGCGGGTCGCAGGCGAGCGTTCGCGCCGCCTCTTCGAGCAGTGAGCGAGCCTCGGCGGTTTCGGCGAGGGCGCGTTCAGAAGCCGCGAACGCCGCGTCGAGAAAGCCTTCGGCGCGTTCGCGCGCCCGTTCGAGCCGCCGCGAGGCTCGGGCAAGAGCGGAAAGGGCCCCGGCGTTGCCGTCGATCTCGGCCGCGGCCTCGCGCAACGTCTCGGCCAGTCGTTCGGCGTTTTGCAAAAGGCTGCGGCGCGCGGAAAGGCGGTCTTCTTCGCCCTCTTGCGGCCCGAGCGAATCGAGTTCGGCGAGTTGATGGCGCAGCGCGTCTTCTTCGGCGAGAGCGGAGGCGAGAGCCGTTGCGGCGTCGACTTCGCGCGCCTCGGCCTCCCGCCAGTTGCGCCAGGCCTGCCTTTGCAGGTGAGAGAGCTCCTCGTTGCCGGCAAAAGCATCGAGGATCGCGCGATGATTCGCCGGCTCGAAAAGGCCGCGTTCGGCGAATTCGCCTTCGACCTCGACGAGGCTGTCGCCGAGTTGCCGCAAAAGCCCGACGCTCGTCGGCTCGTCGTTGACAAAAGCGCGGCTTTTGCCGTCGGCGGCGAGAAGACGGCGCAGGACGATGCTCCCCCCTTCGGCTGTGATGGCGGCGTCGCGCAAAAGGGAAAGCGCGCGATGGCCGCTTTCGACCGCGAATTCGGCGGCCACCATCGCCTCTTGCGCGCCCGCCCGCACAAGGCTCGAGTCGGCGCGGCGGCCAAGCGCAAGGCCCAAAGCATCGAGAAGGATCGACTTTCCCGCGCCGGTTTCCCCGGTCAGGACGCAAAGGCCCGGACGAAAGTGAAGCTCCAGGCGATCGATCAGAACGACGTCGCGTATGGAAAGGGCGGTAAGCATCCAAAACCGGCTTTTGGAAGACGATGATACACTCTTCGCCAACGCCTGCGCGAGAGAGGAGGCAAGCGGGCGAAAAGGCCCGGCGCTTGCCTTCGCGCCGGCGCGCCGCCATTTTCTGCAATGCACCCGATGAGGAGAGCGATGCCGAGCGAAGGGTTGATCGGCGGCGGGTCCGCCGTCTTGGTAAAGGACATTACCGCAGCGAATTTTATGACCGAAGTGATCGAGGGCTCACACGAGGGGCCTGTCGTCGTCGATTTCTGGGCGCCCTGGTGCGGCCCTTGCCGGCAGCTCGGGCCTCTTCTCGAAAAGACGGTTGCCGCCACCGGCGGCGCGGTCCGTCTTGTCAAACTCAACATCGACGACAATCCCGAGATCGCCCAGCAGATGCGGATCCAGTCGATCCCCGCCGTTTATGCCTTCAAGGATGGAAGGCCGATCGACGGGTTTGTCGGCGCCCTTCCCGAAAGCCAGGTGAAACAGTTCATTGGGCGCCTTGCGGGTGCGCGGTCGGGGGGCTCGGCCATCGCCGAAGCCTTGAAGATGGCAAAAGAGGCGCTCGCCGAAGGCGACGCCGCAACCGCCGCCTCCCTTTACGCCCAGATCCTGCAGCGCGATCCCGCCAATCCCGAGGCGCAAGGGGGGCTTGCGCGCGCGGCGATCGCCCGGCGCGACCTCAAAAAGGCGCGCCAGATCCTCGACGGCATTGACAAGGATGCCGCCCAGCACGCCGAGATCGCGGCGGCGCGCTCGGCGCTCGAATTGGCCGAAGCGGCGCAAAAGGCGATGGGTGCGGCCGGAAAGCTCAAGGAGCGCCTCGCCCGCGACGCCAACGATCACGAAGCCCGCTTCGAATTGGCGACGGCGCTTTTCGGCAGCGGCGAACGGGAAGCCGCGATCGAAGAGCTTTTGACCCTTTTCAAACGCGAGAGGGGGTGGAACGAAGAGGCCGCACGCAAACAGCTTCTCAAGTTTTTCGAGGCCATGGGTACAACCGATCCCTTGACCGTCAAGGCGCGGCGGCGGCTTTCCTCTCTGATGTTCTCCTGAAGGCGGGGGAGGGATGAGCGAGAGGCCGAGCCTTCACCCGCCGCTCCCGCAAACGATCCCTATCTTTCCTCTCGCCGGCGCGATCTTGCTGCCGCGCGGCCGCCTTCCGCT
>JAJYIC010000099.1 GCA_021790295.1 Pseudomonadota bacterium
GGATCAGGATCCCTTCGTCGAAGGAGTCGCGGGCCGAAGGGCAAAAGCTTCCCGGGGTGATGCCGCCGATGTCGTACTGGTGGAGGCAGTTCGTCACCCAGCAGAAAAGCTCTCCTTGATGAAAGACCGGGCAGATCAGCATCGCATCCATTTGGTGCGCGGCCCCCACCCACGGGTCGTTGGCGAGAAACATGTCGCCTTCGCGCACGCCCGGATTGTCGCTCCGGTTTTCGAGGATCCATTTGACCTGGGTGTCGGTGACCCCGGACATGTACTGCATATACGGCCCGAAAAAGACGAATTCGGCGTCTTCGGTCAAGATCGAAGGATTGAGGTCGAGGGCGTACATCGCGATCGGCGAGCCGGAGATGCGCTGGATGGTGGCGCCGTGCTCTTCGTTGATGTTCCAGAGGGCGTGGCGGATGACCTCGTAGGTGACGGGGTCTATGTCCGCCTGCGCCTTGCGGTGGAGTTTGAGCTTCTGCGAGATTTTGAGCACTTTCGGCGGCACATAGGGATAGGTGATCCCGTCGAAAACGGTTCCGCTCATTTCGCTGATCTTCGGCATCGGCGTCCTTTCCTTTCGGAAGAGGCGCGAGTGAAATGCGAAACGCGGCGATTGTCGAGAGGGAAAGCCCCGTGCCGCAGCGTATGGAAGCTTCCTCTTTTTGCCGCGAGCGCGAGGATGGTTTCCCGCGAAGTGCGATTTGGCGGGCGGTCTGCGGCAAGGCGAAGAGCCCTTGACGCCGGGAAGCGCCTTGCCGAACAATCCGCCGGAACCCACCAACCGCGCAAACTTCGAGAGAGAAAAGGAGACCCAGGGATGAAACGGCTTCGATCGCGCTTTCTTTTCCCCGTCCTTGTTGCCGCCTGCGGCCTTGCCGCTGCGCCCATGGCGCAGGCCCGCCCGCAGTGGAAATTTGCCGCCCCTCTCCCCAAAGCCATCGGCGAGATCTACGCCACCAGCATCGGCGGCAAGATTTTTGTTCTGGGCGGCCTCGACAACCGCCCGCACATCCACGCTCCAACCGGCTACAACTGGGAATACGATCCCGCAACCAACAAATGGACGGCGCGGAAACCGATGCCGCGCCCGGCCCATCACCTCATGATCGCCGCCTTCAAGGGCAAGATCTACGTGTTCGGAGGGTTTGTCCGCCCGAAAGCGTACTCCGCCTGGCAGCCGATCAATAATGCCTGGGTTTATGATCCGGCAACCAACGGCTGGAAGGCTTTGGCGCCGATGCCGACCCCGCGCGGCGCGGGTCAGGCGGTCGCTCTCGACGGCAGGATCTATGTCCTCGGCGGAGCGATGTCGAACAAGCCCGGAAACCCGGGCGCACCGATCAAACTCGGCTCGCCGAAGCAGCTCGTCCTCGGCACCAACGAGGTCTACGATCCGGCGACCAATCGCTGGCAGACGCGCGCGCCGATGGCGACCGCCCGCAACCATTTCCTCGCGGCGGCGGTCGGCGGCAAGATATACGCCGTCGACGGCCGCATCGGCACCTGTTTCGTCACCAAATCCGCGGGGATCGATCTCGTCGAAGCCTATGACCCGAAAACCAACCTCTGGGCTTTTGCGAGCCGCGATCTCATCCCCCGGGGCGACGTCGTCGGCGCCGCTCATGACGGCCTCATCTATGTCGCGGGCGCCGAAGGGCAGGATTTCGCGCGCAAATGGACCTCATGGCTGGTCGATGCGTTCAACCCCGCGACCGGAGTGTGGATGAGGCTCCCGCATATGCAGGTCGCCCGCCACGGTTTTGCCGCCGCTTTTGTCGGCAACGCCTTCCATGTCATGGGCGGCGGCTTCCAGTCCGACGGGATGCCTCGCGTCGATGTCGTGACGGCAACCCATGAGGTGCTCGATCTCGGCAAGTAAGGGTCCCCGGCAAAGGGCGCGGGGGTTTCCCTGCGCCCGCAGCGGACCGGGAAGAGGGGGGAAAGCTCAGCTTTCCCGCGGCTCTTCGCCGTAGATCGCCGTGAAGATCGCGCCTTTGCCGCGCACATAGCCTCGGACCATGCCGGCGCAGCCTTTGAAAATAAGGGCGAGAGCGCCTTTCTTGTCGAGGGCGATGAGCCCGCCCGAGCCGCCTAAGGCCGCGACCGCGTCGAGCGCACCGGCGGCGGCTTCGGCGAGGGTTTCCCGCTTGTATTTGAGGCGTGCGGCGAGGTCGAAGGCGGCGCCCGAGCGCATGAAAAACTCGCCCTGCCCGGTCGCGGAAACGGCGCAAGTCTCGTTGTCGGCATACGTGCCGGCGCCGATGATCGGGCTGTCGCCAACCCGTCCCGGAGCCTTGCCGGTGATGCCTCCGGTCGAGGTCGCCGCGGCGAGATTGCCGGCAAGGTCGAGAGCAAGCGCGCCGACGGTGCCGTGCGAGACCCCTTGCGGCCTGTCCTTCGCGCCAAGGCCGAGGCGTCGCGCGAGCCTTTCCTCGAGCGCCTTCGCAGCGTGTTCGGTGCGGAAATAATCTTCCCCGCGAAAGACGAGGCCCTCTTTGCGGCAAAAGGCGAGGGCGCCGTTTCCGACGAGCAGGACGTGAGGCGACCCTTCCATCACCGCGCGCGCGGCGAGGACCGGGTTTTGCGGCCCGAAAAGGCCGGCGACGGCGCCGGCGCGGCGCGCTTTGCCGTCCATCACCGCCGCATCCATTTCCTGCCGCCCTTCGGCGTTCAATGCGGAACCGCGGCCGGCGTCGAAATGCGGGTCGTCTTCGAGAACGCAAACGGCGGCCGAAACCGCGTCGAGCGCGGAGCCTCCCGCGGCGAGGATTTTGCGCCCTCGCGCCAGCGCTTCGACGACCGCCTTGCGGCAGGCTTCGACCCAAAGGGCCGCGCTTTCTGCGCCCTCTTTTGCCGCCAACCCGCCGTGAACGGCGAGAACGCAATCGCGAACTTCGGGTTCTGCAGCCATGGGTTTCCTTTTCGCGCGGTTTCCCTCGCCCGCCTGTCGCCGATCAAGGGGTGGCGTGGCCCATAAAGCTTGCCGGGATCGGCTCGCCCCAAGGGCCGTCGAGAGCAGCGCCCGCTTCGTTCAACTGCGGCCGCGCCGAGGCGTCGAGGACATCGGTATCGGCCCAATGCTCGAAAACGCGGCCCCAGGGATCGGCCCAATAGTCGAAAACCTGGCTCCCCAAAAGATGGCGCCCGATCCCCCAGACGTGGCGATAGCCTTTTGCCGCCATATGTTCGTGGCCGATCATGATGTCGTCGATGTCGCGGGCTTCGAAAGAGAGATGGTTGAGGCCCTCCTTTTCCCCGCGTATGCAGAAAAAGGCGTGATGGTCGACAAACTCCCCCCCGCGATCGAGGCGATTGAAAGAGCCGACGAGATGGTTTTTCTCGCCGGAGTACACTTCGTCCGAAGGAAGAAAGCCCAAGGTCTCCCGGTACCAGGCGACCACTCTTTCGAAATTGCGCGACATCAGGACAAAATGGCCGAAGCGCTTGACTTGCGAAGGGCCGCGCAGGACGCGGAAAAGCGCGCCTTTGCGGCGGGTCTTGTCGTTTCCGCAGTTGACCGCCGGGCGCGTGACCGGGATCGGTTCGAGCGTTTCGATCCCGTGTACGACTTCGACCCTGTGGCCGTCGGGATCGCAGAGCCGGACGCGCTTGCCGCCTCCGGGCTCGTCGATATCCTCGATTTTCGAGGCGCCTTCGAGCCGCGCCAGCTTTTCGAGGTCTTCGAAGCTTCCGGCGGCAAGGGCGACGCCGATAAAACGCGGTTCTCCCGTTTCGGTGACGTGGATGTGATGGGCCGCGTCGCTGCCGCGCATGTAAAGGGCGCGTTTCGTCCTTTCCGCGCGGATCATGCCGAAATCGGTGAGGAACGCCTCCATGCGATCGAGATCGGGGGCGGAGATCCGCCCAAAGGCAAGATCGAAGGCTTTGATCACGGGCAAGCTGTCCTCCCTGCAAAAGACCTTGATTTTCGAAATCTTCTCACTCTACGAAATTCACCGAAGAGGAGCGAGAGGGAGGTTGCGGCCCGCGCTCGCACGAAGGAGAGAGTAGGCGAAAAAGGGGAAAGAGATGAGCGAGGCGCATGGTTTGGGGAAAGGTTCGGGAAAGGCGCTTTCCGGCAAGGTCGCGATCGTCACCGGAAGCGGCAAGAACATCGGCCGGGCGATCGCTCTTCGCCTCGCCGCCGACGGTGCGGCGGTCGTCGTCAACGGCCGCGCGGACGGCGCCATCGTCGAGGCCGTCGCCAAGGAGATCCGCGCCGAAGGCGGGGAGGCGATGGCCTATCTCGCCGATATTTCGAACCCCGAAGCGGTCGCCGAGATGGCGGCGGCGGCCGAAGGGCGATGGGGCGGCGTCGATATCGCGGTGAGCAACGCGGGGCTGCGGCGCCAGACGCCCTTTCTCCAACTCGGTTTTGGCGAATGGCGCGCGATCCTGTCGGTTGCTCTCGACGGCGCCTTCAACCTCGCAAAGGCGGTGGTGCCGCAGATGATCCGGCGCGGAGGGGGCGCCTTTGTCGGGCTTTCGGGCGTCTCCCATCATTGGGGCGCGCGGCAAAGGGCTCACGTCAACGCCTCGAAGGCCGGGCTCGAAGGCTTCCTGCGCGGTCTGGCAATGGAGCTTGCGCCCTCCAACATCACCGTCAATGCCGTCGCCCCGGGTTCGATCGAGACGGTGCGTGGACCCTCCGCCGGCGGCCCGCAAGCGCGCGGCAACATCGGCGCGATCCCTCTCGGACGGCAGGGAACGGTCGAAGAGATCGCCGCCATGGTGCGTTTTCTCGCCGGCCCCGAAGGGCGCTACATCACCGGCCAGACGATCCACGTCAACGGCGGCCTTTTCCTCGGCAAGTGAGAAAAGGCATGGGTCGCGAGAGGCTCAAAGCCCTTCGACGACCGCTTTCAAAAGCCCCTGGACCCGCTCTCCTAACTCGCTGAGGCGAGGGTTGTCGATCGCCTGCATCGATGCGAGAGGATCGATCGCGGCGATTTCGGTGGCCCCGCCTCCGGCCTCCTGGACGACGACGTTGCAGGGCAGCATCGTCCCCACCTTGTCCTCGATCTCGAGCGCCTCCAAAGCCAACCTCGGATTGCACGCGCCGAGGATCAGGTAGTTGCGGAATTCGACGCCGATCTTCTCTTTGAAGATTTCCTTGACGTCGATCTCGGTGATGATCCCGAAACCGGCTTCTTTCAAGGCTGCCCTCGTGCGCCTCACCGCTTCCTCGAACGGGGCGGCGACGATTTTGCTCATGTAATAGCCCATGAGAGACCTCTCTCTTTGCCGGGAGCGGTCTCTATTATATGGATCGAAAAGAGGGCGCGAGGCGGGGCACATCTTGCCTCGATGCGCAGCTTTCCGTAAAGGAAGCCGATGGCCTCCGAGAGCGCGTTCGCACCTGCCCCTCTTCCCCTTTGCGCGTGCGCTCCCTCTCCCGTCGCCTGGGTTTTGCATGACGGCAAAGCGGGGATGAGAAGCCAGGCTTTGGGGCTTGCCGAGGCGACCGGTTTTGCCGTCGTCGAAAAGCCTCTTTTTATTCGCTTTCCCTGGAGTCTTTTGCCGCCGCAACTGTGGTTTCTGCCGCGCTTTGCGGCGGCCGGGGGAAGGCGGCTTCTGGCCCCGCCCTGGCCCGATCTGGTCGTCGCCTGCGGCAGGAACGCCGCCCTTCCCGCCCTTCTCGTCCGCCGCCTCAGCGGCGCCAGAACGGTTGCGGCGCAAATCCAGGATCCGCGGGTCGGGCGCGGGGAATTCGATCTCATGGTGGTGCCCGAGCATGACCGCCTGCGCGGGCCCCGCGTGATCCTCACCCGCGGCGCGACGCACCGCGTCACCCGCAAAAGACTGGAAGAAGCGAAGGCGCGCTTCCCCGCCCTTGCGGCGATGCCGCGGCCGGTCCTTTCAGTTCTCATCGGCGGTTCGAACCGCAGCTATCGTCTTTCTCTCGCCAAGCTCGCCGAGATCGCCGAGGCGCTCGCCGCGGTTCTGCGCACAGAGGGCGGTTCGGTTCTTCTCACCCCTTCGCGCCGCACGGGCGAGGCGGGGCTTGCCCTTTTGCGCGAAAGGCTTCGAGGCCTGCCGGCCGAGATCTGGGAGGGGAAAGGAGAAAATCCTTATTTCGGCTATCTCGCCTTTGCCGACGCCTTTCTCGTCACCGCCGACTCGGTTTCGATGGTGAGCGAGGCGGCCGCGACGGGAAAACCGGTGCACATCATCGACCTGCCCGGAGGCAACGGCAAATTCGCCCGCTTTCACGAAGCCTTCCGCAAGGCCGGCATCACCCGACCCTTTGCCGGACGGATCGAGTCTTGGAGCTATCCGATCCCCGACGACACGGCGCGGGCCGGAGAAAGGCTTCGCGCCCTGGTCTTCGAGGGCGCGTTGCGGCGGACCGGGGCATGACCGGCATCAAAGGGGTCCTTCTTTATTGCGCGCTTCTCGGCGGCTCCCTGGTGCTTTTTGTTGCCGCTCCCGGCCTCGATCTGAAGACGAGCGGTCTTTTCTACGATCCCTCTTCGGGGTTTTTTCTCGCCCACTCACCGCCTTTTCTCTTTCTTCACCGCGCGATTCCTTGGCTGACGCGCGGGCTTATCGTCTTTGTCGTCCTTAGCGCGGCCTGGCTTTTTCTGATGGAAAGGCCTCTCTTTGGTCTCGACCGCAAGGCGCTCCTTTTTGTCGTCTTCGCTTTCGCTTTGGGGCCTGGGCTTCTCGTCAATACCGTTTTGAAGGATCACTGGGGCCGCGCCAGACCGTTCGAGATCGAGGCTTTCGGCGGCGCCCGCCGATTTTCTCCGGCGGCCGTGCCGTCGCGGCAGTGCCCGAGCAACTGCTCTTTTGTTTCGGGCGACGCGGCGCTCGCTTTCGGTTTCCTCTCTTTTGCCTTTCTCTTGCCGGCGCCGCAAAAACGGCGAGGCAAAACGGCGGCCGTCGTCTTTGGCGGAGCGGTCGGCCTCGCCCGCATCGCCGAAGGCGCCCATTTTCTCTCGGATGTGGTCGACGCCGGCCTTCTCGTCTATGGCACGACCGCGATCCTTTACCGCTCGATTATCGTTGCCGACGCTTTCTCCGCGCCGCCTTTTTTGCGCCTTTGCCGCGGTCTTTTGCGGACGTCGCGCGGCGGCATTGCGCTCCTGCGCCGCGACGAGCGGGCCCGCATTCTGTTTTTCGCCGCGGCGACCGCGGCTTTTGTCGGCCTTTCGATCGATGCGTTCGACCGTCCCTTGGCCGTCTATTTTCACGGCGAAGGTCCGGGTTTCAAAGGCCTCTTCGCCTTTTTCACCTTTTTCGGCCTGGGCTACCCTTATCTTCTCGTTTTCGGCCTTCTTTTTGCCGGGCTTCATTGGGGGGGCGCCCTGCCGCGCCTGCGCCACCTCGCCCGTTACCTACGCGCCTCCTCTGCGCTTCCCGCCTTTCTTTTCGCCGCCGTTGCCGTTTCCGGGATCATCGTCGATCTGATGAAGGTGATGATCGGGCGCACGCGGCCGACGCTTCTTTTCTCCTCCCATCTTTACGCTTTTACGGGGTTTGCTTTGCGAGCCGATCATTGGTCTTTCCCTTCGGGCCATACCGTGACGATCGTCGCCCTGATGGCCGCGCTTTATCGGCTCTGGCCGCGCCATCTCCTTTTCTATATCCTCCTTGCCGCGATCGTTGCGGCAAGCAGGCTTGCCGTCGGCGCGCATTACCTGAGTGACGTCGTCGCGGCCGCTTTTGTCGGCATCCTCTCGGCCCGCGGCCTTTCTCTCCTTTTTGCCCGCGGCGGCGTCGATCTCGACGCCGCAAGGCGCGGCGTCTGGCAGGGAGCGGCGCCTTGGCCTTGCCGCCTGCCCTCCCGCCGCGGCGGGCGCGACACCCTCTGAGGCAGAATGGCCCTCCCGCTCGAAACCTTCTCCAACATCCGCGGCGGCAATGTCCTTTATAAAGCGCTTGTCCATCCCGCCGCGGCCTCTGCGGGGCGCGCGCTCGCTGCGGCCTTGGCGCGCGAGGCTCCCGTCGCGCTTCTCGAGCGCGGCCGTGCGGGCGAAGCCTTCGCCGCCCTTTACGGGCTCGACCAGAGCCTCCTCGCCGGGGTTTACGTGCAAGAGGCGGAACGGCTCGGCTCGGAGGTTCTGGGGCGCCGTGCAGAGCCTTTGACGGCTCTTTCACGCGCCGAGGCGCGTTCGGTTTTCCTCGCTTCTTTCGATGAGGAAAGGCTTCTATCCCGGCTCGGCCCTTATCTGCCGCAAGGCGCCGGCGTTTTCAGCTTCGATGCGATGCGCATCCCCAAGGACCGCCTCGGCAACCCCAACTCCTATCTCGATCCTCTCAATTT
>JAJYIC010000100.1 GCA_021790295.1 Pseudomonadota bacterium
CGGGCGCAATCGCGGGGATGCGTCTCTTCGCCCAACGCCTCATCTGCGGGTTGCGCCGTCTCTCCCCACATAACCGTCGCGGGTCTGCGGCAGGCGGCGCCCGAGAAGCCGGGAAGCGAGGACGGTGCGCAGGATCTGCGCCGTCCCGCCGCCGATCGTAAACATGCGCGCGTCGCGCACCATGCGTTCGACAGGGCGGTTGCGCGAATAGCCTGCGGCGCCGAAGATCTGCAAGGCCTCGTTTGTCACCTTGATCGCCGTCTCCGCGGCAAAGATCTTAGCCTCTGCCGCTTCGACCACATCGGGGAAACCGTCTGCCGCGTGCGCCGCAGCCTTGTAGACGAGAGCCTGGGCCGCGGCGATCCCTGTCGCCATATCGGCAAGCATCCATTGGACGCCCTGGAATTCCGCGATCGGCCGGCCGAACTGTTGGCGCTCGCCCGCGTAAGCGAGCGCCAGGTCAAAGGCGCCTTCGGCCAATCCCAGCGCCACGGTCGCGGCGCCGACCCTCTGCCCGTTATAGGCGGTCATCAGATCGGCAAAGCCTTTGCGCAAGCCGCGCGGGGGCAAAAGGAGCGCTCCCCCCTCGACTTCCATATCTTCGAAAATGATCTCGGTTTCGGGGATGCCGCGCAGGCCCATGGCGGGTTCGCGCTTGCCGATCTTGAGGCCGGGGGTCTGCCCGCGTATGGCGATAAAACCGCCGATCCCTTCTTCCGCACCCTTTTCGTCGAAGACGCGGGCAAAGACGAGATGAAGGCGCGAGACGCCGCCGCCGGTGATCCAGTGTTTGCGGCCGTTCAAGACGAATTTGTCGCCGCGGCGCTCTGCGCGCGTCGTCATCTCGCTCGCGGCGCTGCCGGCGCCCGGTTCGGTGATGCACACCGCAGGCTTGTCGCCGGCGAGAACGAGACCGGCGGCAAGGCGCTTTTGCGCCTCGCTTCCGTATTTCATGATGGCGCCGATGGCGCCCATGTTCGCCTCGACGACAATGCGTGCGGTGACGCCGCAGCATTTGGCCATCTCCTCGATTACCACCACCGCATCGAGGGTGCTCGCGCCTTTGCCGCCATAAGAGGCGGGGATGGTCATGCCGAAAAACCCCGCTTCCTGCAACAGCGCGACATTGTCGAAGGGGTATTCTTCGCTGCGGTCGATCCCGGCGGCGCGTTCGGCGACGGCTCCCTGCGCCACCTCTCGCGCCTTTGCCTGGAGCGCTTTCTGGGCCGGGGAAAGATCGAAAAGCATGGAGCCTCCAATAGGGTTCGCCGCTCGAGATGGTTGCGCCGAGGAGTGTCGCGCCCCCGAATGAGCCGCCTTTCGATCGCGCCTCAGCCCCGTTCCTTTGCCGGAGAGGCGCAAGGGTCGAGAGCATCTCTTCGGGGGCTCCTCTTCCTGGCGCAAACCGGGACTTTAGAGGATCCTTTGCCGAAGTTCGACGGCAAGGAGCCCTGGTTGAAGAGAAAGACGGGCGCTGCCGCGGGAAAGGCAAAACCTCGAAGGGACGAGGCCGCAGCCCTATCGCGCGCTCCGACGGGCGTCGGGCTGTCCAAAGTAACCGCCATCGGGAACGCCTCTATTGGCGAATTTTTGCCGCTGCGGCGGCGCGGCCTCTGCGAAGAGCGTTGTCCGCGGGGCGCCGTCGGGCAACGTCACGCTTTGCGTCGCAACGCCTGCCTATCCTGGCAATTTCTCCCCGCCGCCTTGATTTTGCTCCTCGAATATCGATGAGACGCCTGGCATCGGGTCGGGTTTATCGGCCCTTTCGGGCTTGCGGGATCGCCAAAGATCTGCGCCCTTTCAAGCTCATCTTTTATCTGATTTTGAGTAAATACGGAGAAGCAGTTTTGTTGATCAGCGGGAGGAACAAAAGCAAGCACATGGAATAGGTCGCAGGAAATCCGTCGTTTCTTAATTGGCCAGAAAGTTTTCTTATACTGACCCTTCACATCGACTAGGAACGTTTTGCCTTTGGGGCTAACCACCATAAGGTCAACCATCGGGTGGTTCCCTAACGTTAGCGCTACCTGATGGCCGCGCCGACATCGCTCGCTAGCGACCGCGAGCTGTGCGGCCCACTGCGTTTGATGCGGCTGGTGTCCCCGATTCATGAACTGACCTAGCTGATCGAATCTGAGACTTGGCACCCGCGTTGACGGCAACTCAACGCCTCAAAGCCAGAAGCTTTTTGATTTCGGCGATGGCCCGGCCGGGATTGAGACCTTTGGGACAGGTCTTGGTGCAGTTCATGATGGTATGGCAGCGGTAAAGGCGGAACGGGTCTTCGAGAGCGTCGAGACGTTCACCCGTCTTTTCGTCGCGGCTGTCGGCGATCCAGCGATAGGCCTGAAGAAGGATTGCCGGCCCCAGATAGCGCTCGCCGTTCCACCAATAGCTCGGACAGGCGGTGGTGCAGCAGAAGCAAAGGATGCATTCCCACAAGCCGTCGAGTTTCCCGCGCTCTTCTTCCGATTGCAGGCGCTCGCGGTCGGGCGGCGGGGCGCTTTCGCATTCGAGCCAAGGCGCGATCAAACGGTATTGCGCAAAAGCGTGGGAGAGTTCGGGCACCAGATCCTTGATCACCGGAAGGTGCGGCAAAGGATGGATGCGAACCGCGCCTTTGACGTCCTCGATCGCCTTGATGCAGGCGAGCGTGTTGGTGCCGTCGATGTTCATCGCGCAGGAGCCGCAAACCCCTTCGCGGCAGGAGCGGCGAAAGCCGAGCGAGGTATCGATCTCGTTCTTGATTTTGAGAAGAGCGTCGAGAACCATGGGCCCGCAATCGTCGAGATCGATCTCGAAGGTGTCGATGACGGGATTTTTGCCGTCGTCGACGTTCCACCGGTAGATCTTGAACTCGCGCACGCGGCGCGCGCCCGGGGGCGCGCGATATGTCTTGCCCGTACCGATCTTGGAGTTCTCGGGCAGCGAGAATTGCACCATCGCCGCGTTTCCTTTTCAATAAACCCGCGCTTTCGGCGGGAAGGATTGGACGTCGTTCGAGAGCGTATGAAGGTGAACCGGGCGATAGGCGATCGTCACTTTGCCGTCGTCGGAAAGTGAGGAAAGAGTGTGTTTGAGCCAGTGTTCGTCGTCGCGCTCGGGATAATCCTCGCGCGCGTGGGCGCCGCGGCTCTCTTTGCGGTTATTGGCCGAATGTAAAGCCGTGACCGCCTGCGCCAAGAGATTGTCGAGTTCGAGAGCCTCGACGAGATCGCTGTTCCAGATCATCGAGCGGTCGGCGATGCCGATATCGGCGTAGCTTTCCGCCACCTGCTCGATCCTCGCCACCCCTTCGGAGAGGACCTCCGCGTTTCTGAAGACGGCACAGTTCGACTGCATCACGCGCTGCATCTCGATGCGGATCTCGCTCGTCTTGAGAGGGCCTTCGCTGTGGCGGACGCGATCGAGACGCGAGAGGGCCGCTTCGCCCGCACTCGCCGGCAGGGGCTTATGCGCCATGCGCGGGCGCACGAGTTCGGCGGCGCGGTGCGCCGCGGCGCGCCCGAAGACGACAAGATCCAAAAGCGAGTTGCAGCCGAGGCGGTTGGCGCCGTGAACCGAAACGCAGGCGCCTTCGCCGATCGCCATCAATCCGGGACAGACCGCATCGGGATCCTTTTCCGTCGGACGCAAAGCCTCCCCGTGATGGTTGGCCGGGATGCCGCCCATATTGTAATGCACCGTAGGCAGAACCGGGATCGGCTCGCGGGTGACATCGACGCCGGAAAAGATCTTTGCCGTCTCGGAGATTCCGGGAAGGCGCAAAGCGAGGATCTTCGGGTCGATGTGTTCGAGATGAAGATAAATGAGATCCTTTTTCGGGCCGCAGCCGCGGCCTTCGCGGATCTCGATCGTCATTGCCCGGCTGACCACATCGCGCGAGGCGAGATCTTTGGCGTGAGGGGCGTAACGGTCCATAAACCGCTCGCCCTCGCTGTTTGTCAGATAGCCGCCTTCCCCGCGCGCTCCTTCGGTGATGAGACAGCCGGCCCCGTAAATCCCGGTCGGATGAAACTGGATGAATTCCATATCCTGAAGCGGCAGCCCCGCGCGCAAAACCATGGCGTTGCCGTCGCCCGTGCAGGTGTGGGCCGAAGTGCAGGAGAAATAGGTTCGCCCGTAACCTCCCGTAGCCATGATCACGATATGGGCGCGGAAGCGATGGATGGACCCGTCTTCGAGGTTCCACGCCATGACGCCGCAACAGGATCCTTCCTCGTCGAAGAGGAGATCGAGAGCGAAATACTCGACGAAAAACTCTGCCTGGTGGCGCAAGGACTGCTGGTAAAGGGCGTGAAGGATCGCATGTCCGGTGCGGTCCGCGGCGGCGCAGGCGCGCTTTGCCGGATCGCCCTCGCCATATTCCATCATGTGGCCGCCAAACGGCCTCTGGTAAATTTGCCCCTTTTCGGTGCGCGAGAACGGAACGCCGAAATGTTCGAGCTCGATCACGGCCGGTATCGCATTGCGGCACATGAATTCGATCGCATCCTGGTCGCCGAGCCAATCCGAGCCTTTGACCGTGTCGTACATGTGCCAGCGCCAATCGTCCTCGCCCATATTGCCGAGCGCGGCGCTGATCCCCCCTTGCGCCGAGACCGTATGGCTGCGGGTGGGAAAGACCTTGCTGATGCAGGCGGTCGAAAGCCCCGCCATCGTCGTCCCGAGGGCGGCACGCAGACCGGCCCCTCCGGCGCCGACGACGACGACGTCGTAAGTGTGTTCGGTGATCTCGTAAGCGGGCGGCATCAAAAGGGTTCCCTTCGAATTGAGGGCTTCAGAGCGCTATCCTCAAAACCGCGAAGATGCCGGCGAGGGAAAGCGCGACCGCGGCAAGGCGCAAGAGGATGAGAAGCCCCTGCCGCAACAGAGGGGTCTCGACGTAATCCTCGAACACCACTTCGATCCCCAGAGCCGAGTGGGCAAAGACCGCGACCAGCATCAGGATCATCAGGATCGCCGGAAGCGGTCGGCCGATCCACAGCCGCACGGCCTCGACCCCGGCGCCGAGATGGCCGATGAGGGCGATCACGAACCACAAGGCGAGGGGAACGAGGGCGACCGCGGTGGCGCGCTGCCACCACCAGTGCGCCACCCCTTCCTTTGCCGAGCCGAGGCCTTGCGCCTGCCCCAAAGGCGAGCGCATACGCGAATCCGCCATGTCGTCAGCTCCAGTGCGCGAGACCGGCGATCCAGGCGATGATGGTCAACGCCGCAGCCGCCGCAATCACCGTCCAGCCGCTTCGATAGAAGGATTTGATCTCGAAACCCCAGCCGCAATCCCAGGCGAGGTGCCGGATCCCGTTGCACAAATGGTAGAAAAGCGAGGCCGTCCAACCGAAAAGCAGGAGTAGCCCCAAAGGAGAGCGCAGAAACGCCTCGAAAACCCCGTAAGCGTTCTCCCCCGCAGCGGCGGCGAGAAGCCACCACAGAAGCAAAAGCGTCCCCGCTGCGAGCGCCAGACCCGTCAGCCGGTGAAACCCGGACAACAGCACCGTCAGCTGCCAGCGATAGATGGAAATATGCGGGGAAAGCGGCCTTTCGGGCGATCTCATGGCGGCAGGTCCCGGGGTCCTCAAAGAGGCGGCTCGGCAGGGCGCATTTGCCCCCGCCCTGCCTCCCTTAGACGCGCGGGCGCCGACTGTCAACGCCGGGCAAAGCATGACGCCTATCGATCAACGCCTATATGAGAGAGGAAGAGGGCGGCGCGGTTTTCCCCCGAGAGGGTCCGGCTGAAAGCCGCGCAAAGGCACAAAAAAAGAGGAGGCGAGCGATGCACGCAAAAGCGCAAAGGCGCAAAAAACGAGAGGAGGCGCTCCTCCCCTGGTTCCTTTTTTGGGGGCAAATCCTGGTTCTGGTTGTCCTCGCCGTCATCGGCTTTTTCTTTGCGCGCGCCGCTCGCGCGCCGGGCGATTATGCGGTCGGCCTGTCGCTCTCGCTTTCGGCGATCGCCTTTCTCTTTCTGCGCATCAAGCTCTTTTTCGACGGCGAGGAGAGAAGCTTTTTCGATCTTCTTTTCGCCGAAAGCATGGCCGAACTCTCTGTCGCGATCCCGCTTTCGGTTGTTGTCGGCCTTGCCGGCCTTCTCATCGCTTTTGCGGCAAAAGAAGGAAGCCTTTACTCTGCGGGTCTCGGTCTTTTTGTCGCGGCCGTCCTCGCCGTCTTTCTCAACATCAAGCGGGTTTACGACCGCATCGAAGGGCGGGCAGACTGAAAAGCTTGCGGCCGGCAGGCCGGCAAAAAGGATAAATGGGAAACGCAAAAGGAGGGGTTCGATGGAAACGGCGAAGGGGATCGCTCTCGTCACCGGAGCGGGAAGCGGGATCGGCCGCGAGAGTGCGCTCTCGCTTCTCGGCGCCGGCTGGAGCGTGGTTCTCGCGGGACGCCGGCGCGAGGCTCTCGAAGAAACCGCTTCGCTTTCAGGCGCCCTGCCGCCCGCGGTTCTGATCGCCCCCGCAGATGTCGGCGACCCGCGCTCTGTCGCCTCTCTTTTCGCAGCGGCCAAAGCGGCTTACGGGCGCCTCGATTTCCTTTTCAACAATGCCGGGACGAGCGCCCGCGCGGTCGAATTCGACGAACTGACTTACGAGGAATGGTCAAACGTCCTCGCCGTCAATCTTTCGGGGGCGTTTCTCTGCTCGCAGCACGCGTTCCGCATGATGAAAGAGCAGAACCCCCGCGGCGGCCGCATCGTCAACAACGGCTCGCTTTCCGCCCATGTTCCAAGACCCAATTCCGCGCCTTATACGGCGACCAAACATGCGATCACCGGGCTGACGCGATCGCTTTCGCTCGACGGGCGCAAATACGACATCGCCTGCGGCCAGATCGATATCGGCAATGCGGCGACGGGGCGAACGGAGCGCATGGCCTCGGGCATCCTTCAGCCCGACGGCAGGACCGCGGTCGAGCCGCGCATGGACGTGGGCGAAGTGGCAAAGGCGGTGCTTTTCATGGCCAGCCTCCCGCTCGACGCCAATATCCAATTCCTGACCGTTATGGCGACCAAGATGCCCTTTATCGGCCGCGGTTGAGGCGCGGGAAAGGAAGTGACAGAGCCTTTCGCTCTCGTCATCTTCGATTGCGACGGCGTCCTCTTCGACAGCGAAAGCCTCCTCGCCCGCGTTCTCGCGCAATGCCTCCAGGAAGCCGGGTTCGCGGCAAGCGTCGAAGAGGTTTTGGAGATCGGTCTTGGTCGCGATGAGGTGGCAACCTCCCGGGCGGTTGCCGCCCGCTTCGGGCGGGCGCTGCCCGCAGGCTTCCGCGCGCGGTTTCGAAACCGGGCCTTGGCGCTCTTTGCCAAAGAGTTGAAGCCGATCGCGGGCGTGGCCGAGCTTCTCGGAGGGCTCGAATTGCCCTGTTGCGCCGCTTCGAACAGCCCTTTGAATCTGGTCCGGCTGGGGCTCGAGGTGACGGGCCTTAGCCGCTTTTTCGGAAACCGTGTCTTTAGCGCCGAAAAGGTCGGGCGCGGCAAGCCCGCTCCCGACCTTTTTCTTTTCGCGGCGGCAGAAGAGGGCGCCTGCTCAGCCTCGACGCTCGTCGTCGAGGACAGCCTTCCCGGGGTCGAGGCGGCGCTCGCCGCAGGCATGACCGCGGTCGGCTTTTGCGGCGGCAGCCACTGCGCCGAGGGTCACGGAGAACGGCTCGCCGCCGCGGGGTGCCGCGCCGTCTTTGCCCGGATGGGCGATCTCGCCGACTTTCTTAAAGCCGGGCTCAAAGCCGGGCTCAAAGCCGGCGCGCCAAAAGAAAGCGCGAGGCGAGATTGATGAGAAGGATAAAGGCGGTGACAAGAAACGCGGCCGCATAAGCCAGAGCGTTGGCGGAGGCGAAAGGCTCGTTGATAAAAGTCCAGATCGCGTAAGTCAGATAGCCGATCGGCGAGTGGCTGAGCCTGCCGTCCCAAAGATAATTCGACCAGCCGGCGGTATAAAGAAGAGGCGCGGTTTCGCCGACGGCAACCGCAAGCGCCAATAGGACGCCCGTCAAAATGGAGGGAAGCGCGTAGGGAAGGCAGATCCTGAAGATGACGCTCGCTTCGCCCGCGCCCAAGGCATAAGCGGCCTCGCGCAATTGTGCAGGCACCTCTCTCATCGCCACCTCGGTCGTCCGGCAGATGTAAGGCAGCGCGATCATGGCGAGGACAATGGCGCCGGCGGCTACCGAAAAGCCCCAGCCGAGCCCTTCGACCACGGTGATGTACCCGAAATAACCGAAAACGATCGAAGGCACACCGACTAGGACATCG
>JAJYIC010000101.1 GCA_021790295.1 Pseudomonadota bacterium
CAAAGTCCCGGTCGGGAGAAGCGTTCCCTGGAGCCTTTCCCGCCACCCTTCGGGGTCTTCCCGCAGGCTCAAGTCGAGAGGCGCCTCTTTCAGATGCGCCAAGGCGATCGCCGCCGCCGTCTCCTCTCCATAGGCGCCCGACCACGATCGCCACAGCCAACGCGGGGTGTTGAGACGCGCCGGATCCTGTTTTTCGACGGTTTGCGGCCCTTCGACGCAAAGGCGCCGGAGAACCGCGTTGACGAGTCCTTTGTGAGAAGGAAAACCGCGCGTTCCGGCCAGATCGACGCTCGTCGCCACCGCGGCGTGCGGCGGCGTGCGCAGGAAAAGGATCTGCGCCAGGCCGAGACGCAAAATGTCGTGAACGACGGCCGCCCGCGGCGTCAGAGGAGATTTCAGACATTCCTCGATGAGAGGGTCGATCTGGCCGAGACGGCGCAGAACGGTGGCGACGAGAAGACGGGCAAAAGCCCGATCGCGCCCCGCCAGCTCGTGCATGGCGGGGTTGTCCTCGATCGCATCATCGAGCGGCCGGCGCAGGCGCAGCACCGCGCCGACGAGGTCGAGCGCAACCTGGCGCGCGCTCGGCACTGGAGACATCAAGGTTCTGTCGACTGCATGACGCTATTGACACATCCGGCCCGAGGGCCGGGAACAAAGCTTCTCCCGTTCAACAGCGCGCGCCGCGCTTTCGTTCCGCGGCTTTCTCTGCGCATTCGCCGCTCCTCTTCGGGCTCGCGCGAAAGAAAGGGGAGAGGCGCCACAACCTTCGCCCTATTCTCTCAGGGCTCTTTCGGTCCGCTTGCGCTTTTGCGCGCCGCCCTTTCGAGTTCGGCAAGATCGGCTGCGGCCGCGCTCAAAGCTTTCCTCTCCATCGCCCGATAGCGCTCGACGAGGCGGTGACCGAAAGGGGTCAGCTCGGCGCCGCCGCCCGAAGACCCGCCATGACGCGTGGCGATCACCGGTTCGTCGAAGATCGCGTTGAGGGCCTCGATCAGAAGCCAGGCACGCCGGTAGGACATCGCCATCGAACGCCCCGCCGCCGCGATCGAGCCCCGATCGCGCACCGCCTCCAAAAGGCGGATCTTGCCGTGGCCGATCGCCGCGCCGGGCGCGAGATCGAGGCGCAAGGTGAGCCTCGCCATGGGGCGAAGTCTAACCCATCGGCGCGAGGCGGCAAGAGCGCGCGAAAAGGCGGGCGCGGGCGGCAAAAATCAGGCGCCGCCCAGAAACTCCATTGTCCAACGCTCGAAATCCTTGGCGCGGGTGAGGCGGTCCAAAAGCTCGGAGGAGGCGAGCCCTTCGAGGTCGCGCGGCTGAACCCCGTCGCGCAACGCCTTCAACGTCCGGTAAACGGCCTCTACGGCGGCGCTGAAAGGAGCGTGGCCTTGCAAGGAGACCCTGACGTTGCGGGCGGAAAGAAAGTCGAGATCGGAAAGCTCCCCGCCCGCCCCGCCGAGAAAAAGAGGCAGCCGCACCGCCGCGCTCACCGCCTCGATCTCGGCCCTCCTTTTCGCCCCGGCGAGAAAAATCGCATCGACCCCGGCCGCCTCGTAAGCCTTGGCGCGGGCGATCGCCTCCTCGATGCCGGCGAGAGCGAGAGCGCTCGTGCGCCCGGCGACGACGAGTCTCCTGTCCTGGCGGCCCGCAAGCGCGGCGCGCATCTTGCCGACCCCTTCGGCGATCGAGAGAAGACCCGGCTTTTCCTGCGGCCCGAACGGCCGCGGCAAAACCGTGTCCTCGATCGTCAGAGCGGCGACCCCGGCGGTCTCGAGCTCTTCGACCGTGCGTTTCGCATTGAGCGCGTTGCCGTAACCGTGATCGGCGTCGACCAGAAGGGGAAGAGTGCCGGCGCGGCAGATGCGATAGGCCTGCCCGGCGAATTCGGAAAGGGTCAGCACAATCAGATCGGGCGCGCCGAGAACGGCCATAGACCCGATCGATCCCGCCAGCATGCCGATCTCGAAACCGAGGTCTTCGGCGATGCGCGCCGAGATCGCGTCATATACCGAAGCCGGGCGCAGGCAACGCCGCCCTTCGAGAATGACGCGAAAACGCTCGCGCCGCTCTGTCCAGTCCATCCTCTTCCATCCTCGTCCGCTTCGGGTTGACCAACGCGCCGGCGAAACCCCAACCTCTAAAACCGGGCTTTCCTCTTTTTGCGCCGGGCGGAGCGAGCTTATCATGGGGCGGTTCAGGGCAAAGGGGGGATGCTGATGGAGAAGCGCATTGCGGTCTTCGGAGCCGGAGCGATCGGCGGCTATGTCGGCGGCCAGCTTGCCGAAGGTGGGTTCGACGTCACCTTGATCGATCCCTGGCCCGAACATATCGAGGCGATACGACTGAACGGGCTTTGCATTGAAGGGCTCACGCGGGAGGAATTCATCTGCCCGCACCCGCGAACCCTTCACGTCACCGAAGTGCAAAAGCTGGCCAAGGAAAAGCCGATCGACATCGCCTTTATCGCCGTCAAATCCTATGACACCGAGTGGGCGAGCTTACTTATGAGCCAATATCTGGCCGCCGACGGCTTCCTCGTCTCGCTTCAGAACTGCATGAACGAGGCGCGGATCGCGGCGATCGTCGGCTGGGAAAAGACCCTCGGCGCGATCCCCGCCCTCCTTTCGGCCGAGCTTTATGCGCCGGGCAGGGTGCGCCGGACGGTCGCCAAAGGCGCCTCGGAGCACGACATCTTCCGCGTCGGCGAAGTCCATGGACGGATAACCCCAAGGCTTCTCGAACTCGCTTCGATCCTGCGCAAGATCGATACCGTGACGGTGACGCGCAACCTTTGGGGCGAGCGCTGGTCGAAGCTTTGCGTCAACGGGATGAGAAACGGGATCGGCGCCGCGACCGGCCTTTCCGGGATCGAGATCGACAGCGACCCGCAGTTGCGCCGCTTCAGCATCGGCCTCGGCGGCGAGGCGGTTCGCGTCGGACAGGCCTTGGGCTACGCTCTCGAACCGATCCGCATGCACGATCCGGAAACCCTCGCGCGCGCCGCCGAAGGGGACGGGAAGGCCTTCGACCGCATCGAAAGCGAGATCCTTGCCGCCGTTGGCGCCAACACCCGCAGCGCCGAACAGCGCCCCTCGATGGGCCAGGACATGCGGAAGGGCCGGCGCACCGAAATCGATTTCATCAACGGGCTCATCATCGAGAAGGCGAAAGAGGTCGGGCGCGGGGCGGCGACCCACGAGAAGCTTCTCGATTGCGTCAAACGGGTAGAGCGCGGCGAGATCCCGGCGGATCGCGAAAACCTCACCCGCCTCCTCTGAAGAAGGGCGGGCTTTTCCCTACCATTTGAGGATGAGGGCGCCCCCTCTCATCTCGTAGCTTTTGAGGCGGCCGAGAAAGCTCATCCCGAGAAGGGGGATCGGCAGGCGCCGCAGAACTTCGGCGCGGACATCGTAAGCCGAAAAGGCGCCGAGGCGGATCTCGCGCAACCGGAAAGGCGCGGCGGCAACGGGGCCGGCCGCGGTGGCGACCCGGGCGCTGAAAGAAAGGTCCTCAAGCGAGATGCCGGCTGCGGCGGCGGCGCGGGGCCCGAGCGCGACGAGGGTCGATCCGGTATCGACGAGCATGTGCATAAAGGCGCCGTTGACGACCGCGCCGACGACGACATGGCCTGACCGGTCGGCCCTGAAGACGAGTTCGGCGTTGCGCAGCGGGCGAGGAGAGGAGGCGGGCGCGGCTTTCGGCGCGGCAGGCAGAGCCTCGAAAGCGGAGAAAAGCGCCGGCCGCTCGTCGAGAAAGACGATGAGGAGAAGGGCGATCCCGCCCCACAACAGCGCCTGTTTGAGCGCCCAGCCGATCATCCCCGGTTCCGCCGGCGTTGGGCGGCGTTTGCGCACATGCCCGCAGCCCGAGGTCGAGAGTGGGAGAGCCGGCTTAACTCTCGGTAAAAAGGGGGAGCGGCGCAGAGGGCGCTTCGGGATAGCCGCTTGCCGCCCAGCGCCGCTCGGGGCTATTCCCTTCGGCAAAAGCCTTTGTGTCGAGGCCCCAACTGTCCCACCCCCGGCGTCCTCTGCGGGCGAAGAGTTCGAGATAAGGCCCTTCGCACAAGGCCTCGATGCGCTCATAGACCTCTTCGGGTTTGCGGCTATGTTCGCGCCGAGGGGCGATCACGAGCTTTGCCACATCGGCGCGAAGGCGCTTCGGGTGGCCTCGGGTCGCGAGAAGGCAAGGCTCCGGGTTGGCCCGGGTCCAGAAACCGAGACCGGTAAAAAAGTTGCGGCGGCTGAATAAAAGAGGCGGAGGCGACCTGTTGAGCTTTGCCCAGTAAAAGCCGACCGTCTTATAGGTGAAACCCCAGGCGCGGATCACCGCAAACGCCTTTTCGAGAAGAGGATCGGTCGCCCACAAAAAAAGAACGCAGTCTTTGGCTGCCCAGTCGCGCACGGGAAGGGCGCAGATCTCTTCGAGAGACATGCAATCGTAATAGGCTTCGGGGCTGCGCCCTTTGCCTTTGTGCGAATAGGTGGCAAAAGTCCAGGGCGGGTCGGCGTAAATGACCCTGTAATGGCGAGGCCTGGGGGTCATGGCTCTTCTTTCTGGCTGGCTCCTGCGCCGGGGAGGGTCGCCGCGCCGAAGCTTGCGGTCAATCTTCGGCGCCGCAAGGGCGCTCAGCGCTCTTCCCCTTCGCCGTCCTCGCTTTCCGCCTTCTCCGGGGAAGCGAATCGGTAGCTTTCCTTGAGCCAACGCCCGAGGTCGATGGCTTTGCAGCGCGCCGAGCAAAAAGGGGATGTAACGGGAAGAGAAGGCCTGCCGCAAATGGGGCAAGGGCGGCGGGCTTTGGGCGCAGCCTTGCGCGGGGCGCCGTTCATGATCCGCAAGCCGGAGAAAGAGGGGTGATTTCGAACCGTTCGCGCGGGGCGCCCGCCAAAGTCGCCAGCAAAACCTGGCCCGATAAGCGCTTTTGCAGCTCTTCGAAGCCCGCGGCGGCTTTTCCGCCAAGGGCCGAGGAGACCTCGGCGGAAACGGCGAGACGCCAGCCGCATCCGGGACGCGCCCGCGCCTCCTTGCCGACCGCGCGCAAAGCCTCGAAGGCGATCGTCGCCGCGCTTTTGCGCCCTCCCTCTTCGTCGAGAAGCACTTCGGCAAGAGAGCGGCTTTTGCGCGGCCTGACGAGCTCCAGATGGCCGAGCCTCGTCCAACCGAGAATGCGCGGCGACGCCCTGTCTGCGGCAAGGGCCTTTTCGAGCTCTGCGCACACCCTCTCGCGCATCCCTTTGCGGTCGAGCCCGACAAAGTCGACGATGATTCCGCCGCCGAGGTTTCGGAGCCGGAGTTCCCGCGCGATGAGGCTCGCGGCTTCGAGATTGGCGGCAAGCGCCGCCTCTTCGATCGATCCTTCTTCGCGCATGCCGCTGTCGACATCGATCAAGAGGCCGGCGCGCGTCCTCTCGAAGTGAAGCGCCCCTCCTTTCCCGAGCGGCAGGGAAGGGGCAAGCGCATTGTCGAAGAGACCATCGAGATCGATCCCCGATAAGCCTTCGGCCCGGTGGGCGAGGGAGGCGTCGGGAAAGGCGGCGCGCAGTTCGGGAAGCGCCGCGTGATCGTCGGCAAAGATCCGTTGCGGCGCCAACGGCATCTGCGCCGCGAGGCGAAAGGCGCGGGCCGGAGAAGGGGCCAGCCGCGCCGGCGGTTCGAGGGAAAGGGCGCGTTCTTCGATCGCCCGCCACATTTGCGCCAATTCACCCGCTTCCGCGAGAAGGCCGGCAAAAGGCAAAGGCAGGGCGCCAAGAAGGCGCAACCCGTTTCCCTCGCCGAGAAGCTTTTGGAGACGATCCCTTTCCCCCTCGGAAAGCGCCGGCAAAGAGAGCAATTCCTTGCGGCTCGCTCGAAACTCGAGAGTGCGCCCGCAGAGGAGCGCGCGCATCGTCACCCGCGCCGCCTTCCCCGCCTGCGCCTCGCGGCGCAATTGGACGAGGACGCGCGCCCCTTCCTGCGGCTTTCTTCCTTCGGGCAGCGCCTCCGCGAAAGGCAGAAAGGCGGGGCGCTCTTCGCCGAGATCGACAAAAGCGGCGGAAAGGCCGGGCGCCAGACGCGTGACGCGCCCCAAATGGATGCTGCCGACCTCGAGCGCGTCGCCGCGTTCGACAAAAAGCGCGACGAGAGCCCCCTCTTCGAGAAGGGCCGCACGCCATTCTCCGGGGCCGGCGGAGATTACGAGATCTCGCGCCACCGGTACCCGTTGCCCAAAAGAAGCTGCACGGCTTCGTAAAGAGGCAACCCCACCACATTGGTATAAGAACCGGAAACCCATTGGACAAAGGCCGCCGCCCGTCCTTGGATCGCATAGCCTCCGGCCTTGCCGCGCCACTCGCCGCTCGCGAGATACCACGCGATTTCGTTCTCGCTCAAAGACTTGAAGGCGAGAAGGCTGGTCACTTTGCGGAGGGCGAGACGGCCTTCGGGGGTGAGAAGGGCGAGAGCGCCGTAGACTCGATGCCGGCGCCCTGAAAGGAGTTCGAGGCAAAACCGCGCTTCCTTCTCCTCTGCCGGGTTCGGCAGGATGCGCCGCCCGCAGGCGACGACCGTGTCGGCGGCAAGAATATAGGCGCCCTCATGGCGCGGCTTCACCCTTTCCACTTTGGCTTCGGCAAGGCGCGAGGCGCAATCTTGCGGCAATTCGCCTTTATGCGGGCTCTCGTCGATGCGGGCGGGATCGATGCGATCGGGGACAACCCCGACCTGACGCAACAGCTCGACCCGCCGCGGGGACGCCGAAGCGAGAACGAGAAGAGAGGCGTTCATCGCTCGAGGGCTCAGCCGCGCAACTGCAAGACGGAAACAAGCGTAAACAAGCGCCGCCCGGTGTCGCGATCCATTTCGACCTTGCCGGCAAGCTCCGCCATCAGGCGCTCCGAGCCTTCGTTGTGAAGAGCGCGGCGGCCGAAATCGATCGCTTCCATCCCTTTGAGGCTCGATTGCCGGAGGGCCTCGTTATAGCTTTCGCAAAGGACGAGATATTCCCTGACGATGCGGCGCAAAGGGAGAAGGGGAAGAAGAACCCTTTCGCTCGAACCGTCGCAGGCCGAATGGATATCGAGCGTGAGGCGGCTTTCCTCGACGCCGATGCGCAAATGATAGGGGCCGGCCCGCCCCGAAGCGGGCGCGAACCGGTTCTCGACCAAAAGATCGGAGATGGCGGCCGCCCTTTCCTGTTCGAGGTCGCTTTTGAGCCTGCGCCCGGTTTCGTCATCGAGCGTGATTTCGGCGATCCGCCACAGCTCTGCCGTCATCGCGGCGCCTTTACCCGCCTTTGCCGAGACGCAGCCGAAGAGAAAGGGCGTGGGCGTCGAGCCCTTCGGCTTCGGCAAGGGTGATCGCCGGCGGCGCCAGAGAGGAAAGGCTTTTCTCTTCGCAACTGACGAGCGAGCGTCTTTTGAGAAAATCGAAGACCGAAAGGCCCGAAGAAAAACGGGCGCTCTGCGCGGTCGGCAGCACATGATTGGGACCGGCAACGTAATCGCCGATCGCTTCCGGCGTAAAGCGGCCGAGAAAGATCGCCCCGGCGTGGCGCACGCGCCGGGCGAGAGCCTCGGCGTCGTCGAGCGCAAGTTCGAGATGCTCCGGCGCCAGGCGGTCGATGATCGCCGCCGCCTCGGCCCAATCGCGCAAGATCAGGATGGCGCCCCAAGCCTCCCAGCTCGCGCGGGCGATCGCGGCGCGCGGCAAAGCCTGCAGATGCCGTTCGATCGCGCGTTCGACAGAGTCGGCAAAAGAGTCGTCGTCGCAAAGAAGGATCGCCTGCGCGGCGCTGTCGTGTTCGGCTTGCGACAAAAGGTCGGCGGCGATCCAGGAAGGGTCGTTGCGGCGATCGGCGACGACCAGGATCTCGGAAGGTCCGGCGATCATGTCGATGCCGACGCGGCCGAAGACGCGCCGCTTTGCCGCCGCGACATAAGCGTTCCCCGGACCGACGATCTTGTCGACGGCGGGGATCGACGGCGTGCCGTAAGCGAGTGCGGCAACCGCCTGGGCGCCGCCCACGCGGTAGATTTCCTCGATCCCGGCGATCCTTGCGGCGGCGAGGACGAGAGGGTTGAGGACGCCCGAAGGGGTCGGAACGGTCATGGCGAGACGCTCGACCCCGGCGACGCGCGCAGGGATGGCGTTCATCAAGACCGAGGAAGGATAGGCGGCGCTTCCGCCCGGAACATAAATCCCGACTGCGTCGAGAGGCCGCCACAAAAGGGCAAGGCGCACGC
>JAJYIC010000102.1 GCA_021790295.1 Pseudomonadota bacterium
GAGGCGGAAGCGATCGGCCGGCGCCTCGATTTTCTCTGCCAGGAACTCAACCGCGAAGCCAACACCCTTTGCGCGAAATCGGCCGAGATCGCGCTCACCCGCATCGGCCTTGCCTTGAAGGCCGCCGTCGAGCAGTTCCGCGAGCAGGTGCAAAACATCGAATGAGCCTATTTTCTTGATCGAGCGCCGCGGTTTCCTTCTCGTTCTCTCTTCCCCTTCGGGCGCGGGAAAGACGACCATCGCGCGCGGGCTTCTTGCTCGCGACAAGGAACTCGTGTCTTCGGTTTCGGTGACGACGCGGCCGCCGCGCCCACAGGAAATCGAAGGGCGCGACTACCGTTTCATCTCCCGCGCGCGGTTCGACGAGATGGTCGCAAAGGACGAACTTTTGGAACACGCGAGCGTCTTCGGCCATTCTTACGGAACCCCGAAACGGCCGATCGAAGAGGCCCTGGCTTCGGGGCGCGATGTCGTCGCCGATCTCGATTGGCAGGGAACGGAGCAACTGGCGCGCTCTTTGCTGCAAGACCTCGTCTCGGTTTTTATTCTGCCGCCAAGCCGGCAGGCGCTTTTCGAAAGGCTCCAAAAGCGCGGCGAAGACAGCCCCGAAACCATCGCGCGGAGAATGGCGGGGTCGGCGGAGGAATTGAGTCACTGGACGGAATACCATTACGTCGTCGTCAACCGTTCGATCGAGAAGAGCCTTGTCCAAATCGAAGCGGTGATCGCCGCAGAGCGGGTGCGGCGACAAAGGCAACCCGGTCTCGCATGCTTTGTCGCCGCGCTTTTGCGCGAGTGAGCGCCTTTCAGGAAAACTTTTCGAAGGCGCGGGCAAGGGCGCAGAATTCCTCGACCAAAAGCTCTTCGCCGCGGCGCGTTCCCGCGATCCCGGTCGCTTCGAGAAGCGCTTCGGCGGAAACGCCGAGAGCGCGCAGGCTTTGCCGCAGCATCTTGCGCCGGCGGCCGAAAGCGGCGGCGGTGACGCGTTCGAGAGCGCGTTTCGAGGCCGGCGCGAGAACGCTTTCTCTAGGGAGAAGAGCGACAACGCTCGATGAAACCCGCGGCGCCGGCACAAAGGCGGAGCCGGGCAGGTCGAAAAGAAGCCGCGCCTCGCAAAGCCACTGCACGATCACCGAAAGACGGCCGTAAAACGGAGTTCCGGCGGAGGCGACGAGGCGCAAGGCGACCTCGCGCTGGAACATCAAGGTGAGGCTTTCGTATTCGCCGATGCGTTGCAGCCAGAAGAGGAGAAGCCGGGTCGCGATGTTGTAGGGAAGATTGGCGACGATCTTGCGCGGCTTTTCGCTCAATTCTACGGGATCGAGAGCGAGCGCGTCGCCGCCGATAACGACAAGGCGCCCGCCGGAGGCTTCCGCCAAGGGTTCGAGCGCGGCAAGACAGCGCGGGTCGCGCTCGATCGCAATGATCCGTTCTGCTCCGGCGGCAAGAAGAGCGCGGGTCAAACCGCCCGGTCCGGGGCCGATCTCGATGACCGTCCTTTGGTCGAGCGGAAAGGCGGCGCGCGCGATCTTTGCGGCAAGGTTGAGGTCGAAGAGAAAATTCTGGCCGAGGCTCTTTTCGGCGCGGATGCCGTAACGGGCGACGATTTCGCGCAAAGGCGGCAAAGCCTTTGCCGCGGCGCCGCAGGGAGGAGGGGCCCCTTTCAGGCGCGCGCCAGACGGTTTGCCGCCAGGCGCTCTGCAAGCCGCAAGGCCGCGATCAGGCTGTCGGGGCGCGCCACCCCTTTGGCGGCGATAGGCAAAGCAGTCCCGTGATCGGGCGAGCTGCGCAGGAAAGGAAGGCCGAGCGTCACATTCACCCCATTATAGAAATCGAGGGTCTTGAAAGGGATCAAAGCCTGATCGTGATACATGCAAAGGGCCAGATCGTAGAGCGCTCTTGCTTCGGGATGAAACATGGTATCGGCGGAAAAAGGGCCACGCGCATCGATCCCCTTTTCGCGCAAATGGGCGATCGCCGGCGCGATACGCTCACGTTCTTCCTCGCCGAGCGTTCCCTCTTCGCCCGCGTGCGGGTTGAGGCCGGCGAGCGCGAGAACCGGCTTGGCGACGGCGAAATCCTCGCGCAAGGCCCGCTCTGCCGTGGTCCCGGCATGGACGATCGCCTTCGTCGAAAGCGCCTCGATCGCGCGTCGCAAAGGCAGGTGAACGGTTACCGGAACGACCTTGAGCGCGGGGGAAACGAGCATCATCACCGCGCTCTCGCTGGCCCCCGCAAGCTCTGCGAGATAACCGGTGTGACCCAAATGGCGAAACCCGGCGCGGGTCAGGTTTTCCTTGTGGATCGGGTTTGTGACGAGGGCGGCGGCGCGGCCTTCGCGAACATCGCGCACGGCGGTGTCGATGGCCTCGATGACGGCGGGCGCGTCTTCGGGATCGGGCCGGCCGAGATGCGCGCGGGGCCGGCGCAAAAGCGGCGCCACAGGCAAGGCCTCGGCAAAAACCGCAAGAGCCTCCGCGGGCGCCGCGATCGGCCGGATCGGCACTTCGAGGGCGAACCCTCGTGCGAGGTTCGAGAGGCGATCGGGATCATCGATGACGTAAAAGGGCGGAACGGAGGATGAGCGGGCAAGCCACGCTTTGAGGGTGATCTCGCCGCCGATCCCGGCCGGTTCGCCCATGGTCACCGCAAGCGGCAGCGCCACCGGCCCTATTCCCGCACATCGACAAAGGCGGCGCGTTGAAGCCGGCGTAGGTAACGCCGCGCCACGAGATCGAGATGCTGGCGGAAGAGCATGTCCGCAACCGCCTTCGCTGTCGGCAGGGTGGTTTTCGGAACGATCTTGCGGCACACCATGAGGATCCCGACGCCGTTTTTTTGCAGGATCGGCTTCGAGGGTTTTCCGATCGCCAAAGACATCACCATCCGACGCATCGCCGGAGCGATCTGGGTGAGGCGGAGCTGGCCCTCGCTCGAAAGCTGGGAGGCCTTTTCCTTGCCGATCTTGAGCATCTGCGGGCAACTCGTGGCGGCGGCGCGGACGCTTTCGGCCAAGGCGACGGCCGCAGCTTTTGCCGCATCGCTTGCTTGCGGGGGCAAGGCGAAGACGACCTGAACGACATCGAGGATGGTGCCCTGCTCGCTCGCCGTCGCGCCGGTGCGCCGGTCGAGAACAAGCAGAAGGTAATAGCCGTCGGGGGTGCGCAAAGGCGGCGACAATTCGCCGGGCTGCATCGCCGCCACCGCCTTGCCGAGTTCGGGAGGAAGCTCTTGCGGGCGAACCCAGCCGATGTCGCCGCCGACCGCGGCGGTCGCAGACTGGGAGAATTGTTGGGCGATCGCCGAAAAGCGCGCGCCTTGCCGCATTTGCGCGATAAGGCGCAGCGCCAGTTCGTGGACCTCGCTGTCCTGGCTCGGGTTTTCGACCGGGAGAAAGATTTCGGCGACCTGGCTTTCGGGCTCGTTGGCGTGCGCTTTGAGGCGCTTCATCGCATGGTCGATCTCTTCTTCGGAGATCGGATTGCCTTCCGCGGCGCGGTGCTGGACGACTTTGACCCACTCGATCGAAGCGCTGAGCTGATCGACGAGAGCCCCTTTCTCGATCCCGTGCGCCGCGAGGAACTTGACGAGGTCGCCCGCTTTCATGTGGTTCTGGGTTTCGATCGCGGTGATCGCTTTTCTCAGTTCGGCCTCTGTCGCCTTGATGTGGTGCCGTTTCGCCGCCTGCATTTCGAGCCTTTCGTCGATCAGGGTGCGCAGGACTTGCGGCGCGAGGCGCTTTTCCATCTGCGGCGTATCGGGGAGGTTCGAAGAGAGGATCACCATCTTGATGCGGGAGGAAAGATCGTCGTCGGTGATGACCTCATTGTTGACGACGGCGGCGATGCGCGTTTCAAAGGATGGGCCGGAGCCTGCCGCCCCTGCTTCGAGGGAGGGGGTTCCCGTTGCCGCCTGCGCGACCCCGCCGAGCGCAAGGAAAAGAAAGCCGAAAATGCGAAGCGCCGTCATAGACCCCGAATCCTCCGACGAGCCAAAATAAAGGAAAGCCTACACCTTTTGCCGAGCGCTGTCTGCTTGGGGGAGAAAGCCCTTTTAGGGAATGCCGGCGCCCGAGAACGAGGCGATATTGCCGCCGACCTCGCCGAGGTTTTTGAAGACGACGCTGAAGAGAACCGATACCCCCGGGGTCACATCGCCGCTGCGGATCCCGGACTGCGTCACCGTGCCGATAAAAGCGACGCATTCGTCCTGGTAGATCGCCGACACCGTGGCGTAAAGGCTGGCGCTCGACGATTGCGGCACCGCCACGCCATTGACGAGATTGGTGGCGCTCGTCAGGTTGAGGGTCTCGCTTCCCTTGAGCGACCAATAGCGCGTAAGCCTTGTCGAAAGGCCGAGCGCCAACTGCTCGCGTTTGCCGAAAAGGACGCTTTGTCCGGTCATCGGGTTGATCGCAACCTCGCTTTTCGGCTGCGGCGCGATAAGGATGTAATTGGCGCTGAGGCGCAGGTTTTGCGGTCCGGTGGCGAGAGCGAATTCCTGCGAGCGGTTGTCGAGGGTGCTTTTGTCGAGACGAAAGCGATAGATGAGGTCGAGATAGGAACTGGGCGTCAGGACCACCGCCCCGACGAGGTCCGAGAAACGGTCTTCGACCCCGGAACCCGCAGGGAAGTACCGGTTTTCCTCGGCCCTGTAGCTTTCCCCGACGAGCAGGCGATAGCTGCCGCCGCGCGCGTCGTAAAGCCCGAACTTGGTGCCGTAATCGACCCTCTGCCCGGTGTCGAGGAGGTCGTACCCCGGCAGGCGGTCGGCGCGGAAAAGATCGCCCGCGTTGAAATCGAAAGAGAGACTGTCTTCGTCCGGAATCTTGAAGCTGTTGCCGCTGGAGGGGGCAACATAGGCCGCGGCAATCGGCTCGACGAGAGCGGTCCAGTTGGCGCCGCGATGGACCAAAGGATAGCGCCATTTGAGCCCGAGTTGCGGGAAGGCGCGTCCGGTGAGGAAATTGCGGCTGACAGGTTCGGTCGGCGGCAATCCGTTTTGCGAAAAGAAAGCCGAAGGCAGATCGGGGTTCGAGAGGTTGCTCAGATCGCTGATGGAATAAGCGTCGCCGCGCAGGCTTGCGGAAAAGTCGTATTTCCCGCCGACGCCGTCGATAAAACTCTTCGTCCAGGTCGAACCGAGAGAGACGCGCCGGGTTTGCGTTCCCACCTCGCGCAGGATGTCGAGAAGATTGGCGTTGAAATGCCAGCGCCCGCCGAAACCGTCGACCGGCGTGTACCAGTCGCGGTTGACGACCGGCAAAACGATGGGCTGCGTCGAATCGCCGATTCCCGGAAGCAAAGGCTGGAATAGATAGGCGTTGACGTCGGTTGCCGCGCGGCGCTCGAACCCTTGCAGATAGGCGCGGCTGATCATCGTGTCGAGAAACGGCAAGCCGTAGCCGAAACGCAAAAGATAGGTCTGGTCGGAAACCCGTTCGAGATCGAAGCCGGTGCGCCAGCTGTCGTTCAGATCGAATTCGCCATGCGTATTGATATGGCCGCGAAAGCCGCTGCCGACTGTTTGCTCCTCGAAGGCGGTGCCGCGGCTGCTGTAATTGGCGCTGCCGATGGCGTCGATTATGCCGTCGGCAAAGCGCTCGCGGTATTCGGCGCCGAGCGCGGGCCCGGCTTTGGTCGTCAATTCGGGGATGAGGGTCAGGTCTTCGCTGCGGCCGATCACCCAGTAATAGGGGATCGCCGCATGCACCCCGAGAACGTTCGAATCGCCCACCAAAGGCATGAGGAAACCGCTTTTCCGCCGCACCGACGGTTCGGGCATCGACAGATAGGGTGTGTAAAAGACCGGCCAGCCGCCGATCTCCATCACGGCATTGCGAAATTCGACCAATTTTTGTTTGTGGTCGTCGATGATTTCCTGCGCCTTCAGTTGCCAGACGGGCGGGGCGGTCGGATCGCTGCGGCAAAGTTCGCAAGGCGAATAGACCGCGTGGACGAGTTCCGTGTAATTGCCGCCCGAACGGCGCGCGGTGTTTGCGGCAAGACGCGAGCGGTCGGTGAGAAGCATGCGAACGTTCTTGGCAAAATCGTCATTCATCGAATCCCTGAGTTCCATAAAATCGGCAAAAAGAATCTCTCCGGTCGGCAAAGAAAGGCTGACATGCCCAGACGCAGAAACCGTATTCGTCCTTTTGTTATAGCTGACCTCGTCTGCCAGAAGCTGGTGGCCGTTTTGGGCGATATCGACATGGCCTTTGGCGATGACGAGGCCGAGTCGCGAATTGTAGCGAACCTCGTCGGCGCGAAAGATGATGGGTGCCCTGCGCGAGGCGGCCGCGCCGGCGCCGCCTCCTGCGTCCTGCGCGGCGGCGCGCCCCAATCCGCCGAGGGCGGCGAGCGCCGCAAAAATCGCGGCGAGAAGCCTCTGCCGGACGAGTAGCGCGCGCGCCGCCATCAGCCGTCTTCCAGGTGCAGAAGCATCGAGACGCCGAAGATCATGCTCACTCCGGCCGGGGTCCAGGCGGCGAGCACGACCGGCAACTTTGTCGACAGGCCGAGCGCATAGACGATGCTCGAAACAAAATAAAGAAGGAAACCGGCGGCAACCCCGGCGACGATCATCATCGTCGCCCCGCCGCGGCGTTGCATGCGCAAACTGAAGGCGGCCGCAACGAGAACGATGGCGCAAAGAAGGAGCGGTCGCGCGAGCAGGACATCGAAGTGCAAACGGTGCCGGCGTGCGCTAAACCCCGATTGTTCGAGAAGGGCGATAAAACCGGGAAGATCCCAGAACGACATCGTATCGGGCGCGGCAAAACCTTCCTCGATCTTGCGTGAGGTGAGACGGGTCGGAAGGCGCAGGACCTTGAAAGGCTGTGACGGTGAGTTCGGAAGCCAGCGCACTCCTTTGTCGATCAGCCAGGATCCTTTTTCGAGGCGGGCGCTTTCGGCGTCGACGCGCGAACTCAACTGCACGAGATCGTTGAAGAAAAAGACCGTGACCCCATAAAGGTTGAAACCCGACGGGGCGAGCGCGCGGGCGTGGATGATGACCTGGTCGCCGGCCTGGTCGCTTTGCCTCAACCATAATCCCGAATTCGAAAGCAAAAGTGCATCGGAACCCTGATCGAGGACGCGCGCTTCGAGCCTGTGGTAGCGGGCCTGCATCGCCGCCGCGACGGGATTGAAGACGGTGACGGCGAAGATCCCGACCAGAAGCGCGACGAGAAGCGCCGGAGTGAGAAACTGCCAGGCCGAAACCCCGGCCGCCCGCGCCGCCACCAGTTCGTTGCCGCGCGTCAGGCGCCAGAAGACGAGCATCGTCCCGAAAAGGACTGCAAAAGGCAGAACCTGTTCGGCAAGATGCGGCTGCTTGAGCGCCGCAAGCTCGAAAAGGCGCCCGAGCGTGGCGTCGGCCCGCGGCCCTCCGCGCCGGATCAGCTCCACGTAATCGCCAAGAAAGGCGATCGTCTGGAGGGCGGCGAATACCGCGCAAAACCAGAGGAGAAACTGGCGCGCGATATAGGCCGAAAGGGTCTTTGCGATCTGCACTCCCCCCCCTCGCACTCTCTTTCGATACTCAGGAGCCTGCTGTTGCCATCGTCATTGGCCGGCGCAAGGAAAGACGGATCCGGTCATGCCGCAAGATCGCCAGACTGAAAGCGATCGGCACCAGCACCGTCAGATACATGAGCGGAATGGCGGCGGTGGTGCGGGTGCCGAGATCGCGAAAGACCGCTTCCAAAGCCTGCGAAATAAAGGCGATCGCAACCGCCAAGAGAATCCGCCGCGATTGGCCGCGACGCCTCATCTGTCCCGGCAGAAGACAGGCGAGGGGGATCAGCGAAAAGCTGAAGGCGGAAAGCGGAACGAGGATGCGCTCATTCCCTTCGGCGAGAAAATTGCGGCGAAGGGATGCCGAAACGCCTGCGGGCGGAGAGAAGAGGTGAGGGAGAAAGCGCTCGTCCGGTTCGCGGAAGCGGACCACAGGCGCGCCGCGCAAGCTTGCGAGATCGAGCGTATAACGCCTGAAGGTCAGGACCGAAAGCTTGCCTGAAGCGACGGTGTATTGCTGGCGCTCGCCATCGATGAGGATGATGCGCGAGCCTTTTGGACTGTCGGCGACCGCGCCGCGCTGTGCAAGGATGGTCACCGGGCGCGCCGGGTCGCGGCTGTCGTTGATGAGAATGCCGAGATC
>JAJYIC010000103.1 GCA_021790295.1 Pseudomonadota bacterium
CTATGGCTTTATGACCGATATGCAATCCGGCCTCGAAGGCGCGACCCGCGCCGGGGCGGAATACGGCAGGATTTATCCGAACGATGCGGCCGGGACCGGCGTCGAGGTGACGGGCGCAGACCAGATGTTCGGGGCGGCAATTACCGCCAGCAGCCAGATCGTTTGCACCTGCGTTGACGGCACGGTCGTTACCTGCCCCTTGTCGCAGCAGAAAAACCCTTGCAGCGCCGCCGTCAACCCTTATACCGGCGCGAGCGATCCGCGGCTTCTCGTCTATTCCGATGTCGCCGCCTCGCAAACCTATTCGGCGCCGCTCAGTTGGGGAAGCCTGGTTCCGGGGTCGAAGACGATGACCGCGGGAACGGCGGCCCGGGTCCAATGAAAGCGCCGACCCTCTCTTTGCGGGTGAGAGCATTCGGCCGCGCGGGCGAGGGGGAGACCGCGGTCGAAATGGCCTTCGTCGTCCTTTTGTTCCTATTTATGATTTATGCGATCTATCAGTTCGCTTTGGGGATGTATATGTGGAACGCGGTGATGCTCGCAGCCGAAGAGGGCGGGCGTCAGGCGATGATCCACAACTCCGTTTATGCGGATACGAGCGCCAGTTGCGACCTCCTGTGGTCGGACTATGTCAAGCCTTTCGTGAATTATAATCTTCCCGGAGATGCTTCGGACTACACCTTGAGCTATGGCTGCAATAATTCGACAACCCCTGCGACGATGTCGATCGCCGTCAGCTATTCTCTGATCGGCGGCGGCTCCTTCTCGTCGACCTGGTCGATACCGGGGTTTACGCTGACCGGGCAGTCCACGGTTCCGCTCGACTGATCGGCCTTTGCCGCGCCCTTGAAGGTGGTAAAGGCGCCCGCGCCTCGGCGCCGGAGAAGCGGCGGGAAAAGCGGCGGGGTTGCCCTCTTCCTGCCCTTTGTGCGAGCCTTCTCCGCAGCCCCTCGATCCCGCGGGGACGCGGAGAAGGGCGCTTTCGGCTCCAAGCGGCGAGAAGACGAGGCGACACATGAACGGACGGCAGAAACTGCGCGCTCTGCTTGCCGAGGGCGGCTACACCCTCGTCCCCGGGGCCTTCGATCCGCTTTCCGCGCGGCTTGTGGAAAAGGCCGGTTTTGCCGCGGTCTATCTGACCGGAGGAGGGTATTCGCGGGCCTGCGGCTATCCCGACATCGGCCTTCTTTCCCTTTCCGAAAATGTCCATTTTGTCGCGATGGCGGTCGAAGCCGTCGCCATCCCCGTCATCGCCGACGCCGACACCGGCTACGGCAACGCCTTGAATGTGATCCGCACCATGCGCGAATACGAAAAGACGGGGGTCGCGGCCTCCTACCAAGAAGACCAGGTTTTCCCCAAGAAATGCGGCCATTACGAAGGCAAGGCGGTGGTCGCGAAAGCGGAGATGGTGGGCAAGATCAAGGCCGCGGTCGATGCGCGGCGCGATCCCGATCTTCTTCTCATCGCCCGCTCCGACGCGCGCGCGATCGAAGGGCTCGAAGCGGCGATCGATCGCGTCAACGCCTATCTCGAAGCGGGCGCCGATATCGGTTTTGTCGAGGCGCCGCAAAGCGTGGAGGAATTGCGCCGGATCCCGACAGCCCTCGAAGGCCCCGCTCTCGTCAATGTGTTCGAAGGCGGCAAGACGCCGATGCTCGCGGCAAACGCGCTTCGAGAGATGGGTTTCCGCCTCGGCATCTATCCTTCGCAAACGCAACGCGCGGCGATCCGCGCCGTCGAAAGGGTTCTTGCGGCTCTCAAAGAAAACGGCGAAATCACGGGGATGGAAGGAGAACTCGCCAGTTTCGCCGAGCGCGAGGCGGCGGTCGGAACTGCCCTTTGGCGCGCCCGCGAAGAGCGTTATGCGCCCCGAGAGCGCGAGTGAAGGCGCGGCAAAGGGAAAGGGCCGGGCAAGCCGGGATCGGCGCGATCTTTGGCGCAAAAGGAAGGAAGCGCCGGTGATGGGATGGCGGATCGGAAGGGTCGCTCTCAAAAAAATCGTCGAACTCGAAGTGACGGGCGGGAGCCGCTTTCTCCTCCCGCAAGCGGTTCCCTCCGAGATCCTCCCGATCGACTGGCTTTTCCCTCATTTTGCCGACGAACGCGGCCGTTTGCGGATGAGCATTCAGGCCTTTCTCGTCGAGACGCCGGGGCGGCGCATGATCGTCGACACCTGCCTCGGCAACGACAAGCAGAACCGCCGCATCCCTCACTGGAACGAGCGAAGCGGTCCCTTTCTAGCCGATCTCGAAAAAGCGGGGTGGCCCCGAGAGAGCATCGATACGGTTTTATGCACGCATCTTCATGTCGATCACGTCGGCTGGAACACGATGCTCGAAAACGGGCGCTGGGTTCCGACTTTCCCCAATGCGCGCTATCTTTTGGGGCGCACCGAGTTCCAACATTGGCGCGAAGAAGAGGGGCGCGAAGACATGAAGGCGGTCTTCGCCGATTCGGTTCTGCCGGTTTTCGACAAAGGGCTTGTCGATCTCGTCGAAAGCGACGGCAGGGTGGCGGAGGAAATCACGCTCGTCCCGACCCCCGGGCACACCCCGGGCCATCTGAGCCTTCGCATCTGCTCCGAAGGCGAAGAGGCGCTCATCACCGGCGACTTTATGCACCACCCCTGTCAGATCGCGCGCCCGGATTGGTCTTCGACCGCGGACAGCGATCCCGAGGCGGCAAGAAGGACGCGCGAGCGGATGCTTAGCGAATTGTCGCAAACAGAGGCGCTCGTCATCGGCACCCATTTTTCGGGGCCGAGCGCGGGCCGCATCCGGCGCGAGGGAGAGACCTTTCGCCTCGCGCTCTGAAAAGGGCCGCGCGCTTTCCCTAAAGGAGCGGCACGAGACGGAAACCCTCCGCCCAGCGCCGGATATGCCCGACCGAAGGCGAAGGGAAATGCATCGTGCAGCACAAGGTTTCGCTGTCGCAATAGCGCTCCAAAAAGCGGCGCCGCGTCTCGACCGCCTGCTTCTTGTCGTAATCGACGCGCATCACGAGTTCGGGATAGCGCGCCTGAAGCGGCGAATGGATGAGGTCGCCCGTCAAGACCGCCTTGTCGCCGCGGCGCCCGAGAGCGACCGCGAAATGATCGGGCGTGTGCCCCGGGGTCGGGAAAAACCGGATATGATCGCCGAGGGCGTGCTCGCTCTCGACAAAATCGACCTTTTTCGCCGCCACCACCGGGAGAACGCTGTCCTCGAAGCATTCGATCGGGGTCTTGCGGTTCTCATCGAGCCAGTAGTCGTATTCCTTTTTCGAAAAGAGATACCGCGCATTGGGGAAGGTCGGGACCCAGCGCCCGTTTTCGAGCCGCGTATTCCAGCCGACGTGATCGGCGTGAAGATGCGTGCACATGACAAAGTCGATCTCTTCGGGCGCGACCCCGGCCGCCTTCAAGGCGCTCATATAGCGGCCGTCGCTTTTCTTGTTCCAGGCCTGCCGCGCCGGCCGCGCCTTGTCGTTGCCGATGCAGGCGTCGATGAGCACGGTGTGATGCGGAGTCTTTGCGACATAGGACTGGAAACAGAGAACGATCCTGTCGGTTTCGGGGTCGAGCCCGGAGGGTTCGAGCCAGGAGCGGTTCTCCTCGAGGAGTTCCTTTGATAGGTTCGGAAGAAATTCGCGGACCGGGGTGAACCCCTGCTCCTGTTCGATCACGCGGTGGATTTTTATGTCTTCGACCTCAAAGCTCGTGCGCATCCTTTCCCCTCCTCGCGAGAACCCGGAAAAGGCGATATTAGCGCCCCGCAACCGGCATCACAAATCCGACCCGCCGCGACAGGTCAGATGACAGACAACCCTTTTTTCGAAGCCTTCTCCGCTCCTTTCGGCTTGCCCGATTTCGATCGCATCGAAGCCTCTCATTTTCCCCCGGCTTTCGAACGCGCGCTTGCCGAAGAGGCGGCCGCGGTCGAGGAGATAACGCAAAACCCTGAACCCCCTTCCTTTGCCAATACGATCGAGGCTTTCGAGCGTTCGGGGCGCCTTCTCGATTCCGTCTCTTCGGTGTTTTTCAATCTCCGGGCGAGCCGCAGCGAGGAGGCGCTCGAAAAGGTCGCGCGCGATTATGCGCCGAAGCTTGCCCTTCATCGCGCCCGGATCGCGCAGAACGAGGCGCTTTTCGCGCGGGTCGCCGCGCTCCACGAAAGCCGCGAAGCGCTTTCTCTCGCCCCCGACCAGCTTCGTCTTCTCGAACGCCGCCATCGCCAATTCGTTCGCGAAGGCGCGCTTCTCGAACCCGGGCAAAAGGCGCGGCTTTTGGCGATCGAAGAGGCTCTCGCCTCCCTTTATACGCGGTTCGGGCAGAACCTTCTTCATGACGAAGAAAGGGGCGGGCTTGTTCTTGAAACGGGCGATCTCGAAGGCCTTCCCGAATTCCTCCGCGCCGCGGCGGGAGAGGCGGCGCGGGAAAGAGGGTTTGAGGGCCGCTTTTTCGTCCCTCTTTCGCGTTCTGCCGTCGAGCCTTTTCTTTCCTTTTCGCCGCGGCGCGATTTGCGCCGGATGCTTTACGAGGCGTGGACAAACCGCGGCGCCCATCAAGGGGAGCGCGACAACCGCCCTCTCATCCGCGAGATCCTCGATCTGCGCGCGGCAAAGGCTCGGCTTCTCGGTTACGAAAGCTTTGCCCATTACCAGCTCGACGAGGCGATGGCCAAAACTCCCGCCGCCGCCCTAAGCCTTCTCGCCAAGGTCTGGGAACCGGCCAAAAGAAAGGCCGAGGAAGAACGCGCCCTTCTTTTGAGCCTCGCCCGCCGCGAGGGTCAGAACGAGGCTTTGGAGGCTTGGGATTGGCCTTATTACGCCGAAAAGTTGCGGCGCGAGCGCTTTGCCCTCGACGCCGCGGAAACGAAACCCTATTTCGCCCTCGACAAGATCGTCGCCGCCGCTTTTGCCGTTGCCGGCCGCCTCTTCGGCCTTTCCTTCCATGAGCGCGAGGACTGTCCGCGGTATCATCCGGATCTGCGCATTTATGAAGTAAGGGACGAAAAAGGCGCGACGATCGGGCTTTTTCTGCACGACAATTTCGCCCGTCCGGGCAAGCGCTCGGGGGCGTGGATGGGAAGCTACCGCAAAGCGCAAAGCCTCGACGGCGAGGTTTTGCCGATCGTCGTCAACAACAACAATTTCGCCAGAGGCAATCCGACGCTTCTTTCCTTTGAGGACGCGAAAACGCTTTTCCACGAATTCGGCCATGCCCTTCACGGCCTCCTTTCGCGGGTGCGCTACCCTTCGCAATCGGGGACGGCGGTGGTGCGCGACTTTGTCGAATTCCCCTCGCAACTCCTCGAGAACTGGATCGCCGATAAAGAGGTCCTGCGCCGTTATGCCCGGCACTTCGAGACGGGAGAAGCGATGCCCGAGGATCTCTTCTCGCGTCTTGTCGCCGCCCATCGTTTCAATCAGGGCTATCTTACGGTCGAATACACGGCCGCCGCGCTTTTCGATCTCGCCCTTCATCGCGACGGCCCTGCGCCCGATCTCGACATCGACCGTTACGAAAAGGAATTTCGCGAAAGGATCGGGGTTCCCGCGCCGATCGCTCTTCGTCACCGCCCCGCGCATTTTCAGCATCTTTTCGCCGGTGCGGGTTATGCCGCGCTTTACTATGCGTATCTTTGGGCCGAGGTCCTCGACGCCGACGGCTTTGCCGCTTTCAAGGAGGCGGGCAACATCTTTTCCCCGGCCCTCGCCTTGCGTCTGCGCAGGATCTTTGAAGCCGGCGACAGCAAAGAGCCGATGGAACTCTACCGCGCCTTCCGCGCAGCCGAGCCGCAATTGGCGCCCCTTCTGGAAAGCCGCGGGCTCGAGACTGCGGAAAAGAGGGTTGAGGACCCAGCCGATTGGTCGAAAAAGGAAGGCCCGTTATCTTCGACAGAGAAGCGGCGGAGGAGAAGAAGGTGAGCGAAACCCCGACGATGCTCGCCCTTGGCGAGGATTATCCCGAACTGCGCGCGGCCGTGCGCAAGATCTGCGAGCGTTATCCGGGCGCTTATTGGCGAAAGCTCGAAGCCGATCAGGCCTATCCGAGCGCTTTTATCGACGAGTTGACGGCAGGGGGGTTTCTCGCCTCTCTCGTTCCCGAGGAATATGGCGGCGCCGGGTTGCCGCTCCGCGCCGCCGCCGTCATCCTCGAAGAGATCAACGCTTGCGGCGCGACCGCAAGCCAAGGCCACGCGCAGATGTACATCATGGGGACGGTTCTGCGTCACGGAAGCGCCGAGCAAAAGCGGCGCTATCTGCCGCAGATCGCCTCGGGGGCGTTGCGCCTTCAGGCTTTCGGGGTCACCGAACCGACCACCGGTTCCGACACGACGCAACTCAGAACGCGCGCGGAAAGGGAAGGCGACCATTACGTGGTGAACGGGCAGAAGGTCTTTACCTCGCGCGCTCTCCACTCCGATCTGATGCTGCTTCTGGCTCGCACCACCCCTTTATCCGAAGTGAAGCGCCGCACCGAAGGGCTTTCGGTTTTTCTCGTCGATCTGCGCGAAAGCCTCGGCCGAGGAGTCGAGATCCGGCCGATCGCGGCCATGATCAACCACAATACGACGCAGGTCTTTTTCGACAATCTGAAGATCCCCGCGGGAAACCTGATCGGGCGGGAAGGCGAAGGCTTCCGTTACATCCTCGACGGGATGAACGCCGAACGTATCCTTGTCGCCCAGGAATGCATCGGCGACGGGCGCTGGCTTCTCAAAAAAGGGGTCGAATATGCGAAGGAAAGGGTTGTCTTCGCCGCGCCGATCGGGCGCAATCAGGGCGTCCAGTTCCCTCTTGCCCGCGCTTATGCCGAACTCGAAGCGGCGGACCTGATGTGCCGGCGCGCCGCCGCGCTTTTCGACGCGGGAAAGGATTGCGGGGCGGACGCCAACATGGCAAAGCTTCTCGCCGCCGAAGCGACCTGGAAGGCGGCCGAGGCGACATTCGAGACCTATGGCGGCTTCGCCTTTGCCCGCGAATACGATATCGAGCGCAAATGGCGCGAAGCCCGTCTCTACCGCACGGCGCCGATTTCGACAAATCTCATCCTCGCCTATATCGGCCAGCACGTCCTGGGCCTGCCGCGGTCCTATTGAGGACTGGTGTCCCGATTCTGAAATTCGCATGATCTCGCTATCGGCCTCGAGACCAATTTCAGAACCGAAAGGACACTAGCAAACTATTGATTTCCAGTGTCGTTTTGGTTTCGAAGTTCGCTCGGAGCTTGATATGCGGGGATCTTGCGAACTTCGGAACCACGACACTAGCCGCCGCCGCCCATGCCGTAAGGGCCGTAAGGAGGAGGCGGATAGGCGTGGAAGCCGCCGAGAACCTCGAACGGCAAGGCGATCACGTAAAACGGCAAGGCAAGGACGCTGAACGGAAAGGGGACATAATAATTATTGTAATAAGGCCGATAGGGCCGATAGGGCGGAGCGGGAGGGCCGTAATAACGACGGGCGTAAGGGGGAGGATAAGGAGGGTAACGGTAATAGGGTTGTGCGGCGGCCGGCGAAACCGCGGCCGAGGCGACGAGCAGGGCAAAAACCGTTGCGAAGACGCTCTGCCCTAGAGAGCGGTTTTTCTCGCGAATGGGCATAAAGTCCTCCACTTCGAGAGGGGGTGCGCCAAAAAGATCCCCGAACTGCGGATGGGGCGACCCTTCGGGCGCTTCTGGCCGGGCGGTCCCGCGACCGCTCGCCTTGCCGTTGTCATATAAGGCGCCGGGCTCTTTTTCATCAACGCCGGCGCGCAGCGAAAGTCTCCGGGACCGGGAGAGAAAGGTCTCGCGCGCGGACCTTCTGTCGCTCCGCCTTTGCCGCCGCGCTTTCCTTCTCCCTTGGCGGCAGGGTTCGATTATGATCGCGCCCTCGCATCGGATCGCGCCTAAACGTCGCGCCGCAGCGAAGGGCGCAAGGAGCCTGTCTGAGTAATCCTCATGAGCTGCGTCGCCGCGCTTGCGCGATGGGGAGGCATCGCGCGTCCTACCGGAGCGGGCAAAATCGCCGGCGTCGCGGCCATGACGATTACTCAGACAGGCTCAGAGGCATGATGCGGCGCCGCAGAACAGGAGGTTTTGATGGAAGGACAAGGAAGCATCAAACGCCGCAGGCTCGGCAAGGATGGACCCGAGGTTTCGGCGCTGGGGCCCGGCTG
>JAJYIC010000104.1:0-2617 GCA_021790295.1 Pseudomonadota bacterium
CAAAAGCCCGGCGAAGCCGACGACGATGTTGAGGCCAAGAGCCAAGGCGGCAAAAGCGAGCGCATTGGCGGCGGAGTCGATATCGGCGTCGTTGCCGATGGCGAGCGGGAAGAAGAGCGCGAAGGCGGCGGCGCAAAAGACGAAAACCCGCGCCCGCGCCTGCCGGTCCAACCACGCCATAGGGCGCGCGAGGCGCAGGCGGGCGGAGGAAAGCTCCCGCGGCACGCGAATCAGGATCTGCTCGGTGTGGCGCGGCCGAAAAGACCGCTCGGAAAAAAGACGAGGACGATGATCAATATCGAAAAGATGATGACGTCGGTCCAGCGCACCGCGATCAATTGCCCGCCCAGGCTTTCGATAAGCCCGATCAGAACCCCGCCCACCATCGCCCCGGTGACGCTTCCGATCCCGCCCAGAACCGCCGCCGTAAAGGCTCTCAGCCCGGCCGTGTAGCCGATCAGAAAGCTGGTGAAATTATAGTAGAGGCCAAAGATGAGACCGGCCGCGCCGGCAAGGGCCGAACCGAGAAAAAACGCGGCGACAATGACGCCGTCGACATCGACCCCCATCATCCGCGCCGCTTCGGCATCCTGCGCGGTCGCCCGCATCGCCTTTCCGAGCCTCGTGCGCGAAACAAAAAGCTGGAGCGCGGTCATGAGAACGATCGCGATGCCCCAGATCAGAACCTCGCGCAATTCAAGAACAGCGCCAAATACATTCCATCTCAGGTTCGGCAAAGGGTTCGGAAAATTTTTCGCCGAAGCCCCGGCGCCGAGAAGGATGATGTTGAAAAGAATAAAGGAGACGCCGATGGTCGTGATCATCGCCGCGGTGCCGCGCACCTCGCGCAAAGGCCGCAGGGAAACCCGCTCGATAAAAACGCCGAGAGCCCCGGCCGCAACCATCGTCACCAGAAAGGCGAAAAAGAGAACGCCGGCGAGCGGCAGGCCGGTCAACACTTGGCCCTGCCCGGAAAGGCCGAAAAGCTCGAGCGCCCACATGCCGACAAACGAGCTGACCATAAAGACGTTGAAATGCGCGAAGTTGATGAGTTCGAGGATGCCGTAGACAAGAGTGAAACCGAGAGCCAAAAGCGAATACATGGCCCCGAGGCTCAAGCCGTTGATCACCTGTTGCAACAAGACGCCGGCGTCGTTCATCTCCAAGATCGGCATCTCCAAGATCGGCATCTCCGGGAGCGGCCCCGAGGCGGCTTCGCCCTCATCCCCTCACCGAACCCCCGCGCGCCCGCTCCAAACGCGCCGCGGTTCTCCTTTGCGCTCCCTTCCCCGCAGCCTCCCGCGGCCGGGCAAAGAACGGCCCATCCCCCCAAAGGCCGCGCACCGCAGGCGTCCACCGGCTTCTTACGAGGTCTGTGGCGCAACGCCCATATATTTGAATTGGTGGATGGGGTCGTCGAGCGGATATTTCTTGTCCTGGATCGCCTTGAAGACGCTCACCACCCTGTTCTCGATATCGCCGTTCTGGTCGAAACTCACCGCCCCTTGCAGGGTCTTGAGATGGGCCGTCTGGATCGCCTCGCGCACCGCATCGCGGCTCACGGGCTTGCCGGAAGCGGCAACGCGCCTGATTGCATCGAGGATGACGAGCGCACCGTCATAAGCGGTGATCGAGTATCCCGTCGGCTCCTTGCCGAATTTTGCGGCAAAGCGTTTGATCCACGGGCCGGTGGCGGGGTTGTCCATGACATAAGGCGCGGCGATGGTCGCGTACCAGCCGGCGACGGCGGGGAAGCCGGCGCCCTTCAAAACATCGGAACTGTACATCCCGTCTCCGCCGCCTTTGATCGCTTTCGGCAGGATGTCGTAGGATTGCTTTACAAGTTTGACCCCGGCTTCGGCCACTCCGCCGTAATAAAGGGCTTCGGGATTGAGAGCTTTGACCTTGGTAAGAACCGTCGTGTAGTCGGCTTCCTTGGGGTTGAGCTGGTCGTGGCCGAGAACCTTGACGCCGTCGTTTCTTGCCTGCTGTTCGAAGGCGTTTGACATGCCGACCCCGTAGGCTCCGCTGTCGTCGAGCACATAGACGGACTTCGCCTTCAAAGTCCGGGCGTAATAATTCGCCATGTTCGGACCCTGAAAGGCGTCGGTCGTGACGGTGCGGAAATAGACGGCCTTGCCTTTGGGGCGAAACTCCGCCGCGAACTTCGGATCGGTGATGTCGGGATTGGTCGAGGAAGGGGTGATCGTCGCCAGATCGCCTTCCGAAAGGATCGGCGACATCGCCTTGCCCGAGCCGCTCATTTGCGGCCCTATCGCCGCGACGACGGAACGGTCCGAAACCATTTTGCGGGCGTTGGTGGCGGCTTGCGCCGGATCGTATTGCCCTGCCGTCGCGGTGCCGTTGTCGAGAAGAAGAACCTTGATCCTGTAGCCGCCGACCCCGCCTTTCGCATTCGCCTCCTCGATTGCGAGAAGGGCGCCGTCCTTCATTTTTTCGGCGTCTTCCGCGTCGGCTCCGGTGAACGGAAAAGCAATGCCGACGGTCAGGGATTTGCCGGCTGCGTCGGCGCGAAAGGCGGTTGCGGCAACCACTGAAGCAAGGGGCAATTCGAGGAGCAGCTTGCGGCGTGAGAGCATCTCGATCGACCTCCCGG
>JAJYIC010000104.1:2627-8107 GCA_021790295.1 Pseudomonadota bacterium
TTCTGCGGGATCGATTATAACACGCCGCGCGGAAAACGCGTGCGCTCAGAGCGCGCTCTTTCTCTTTTCGCGCCCGAGGCGCCTCGAACCCGCCTCAAACGGGAGGCTTCATCGCGACATCGAACATGACATTGGGCAGGATCTCGCGGATCACCGCGCGCAGCTTTGCTTCGTCGTCGGCGCTTGCCGCGGCGATCAGACGGCGCGAGCCGCGCCGCAAGATGCGGGCGGTGGCCCGTCCGCCGCGGTCCGGCCTGATGGTCGCGAACGCCTCTGCCGGCTCGATCCGGCGCAACGCCCGCTTCAAAGCCTGCAATCCCTCCGGCGTCTCGATATCATAAGCGGGAGCCTCTTTCGGCTCCGGCTCGACATCCTCTTCGACCACGGTGTCGACCGCCTCGACCGGCCTGTAACGCGCCAAAGACTGGTAGATCGCGCGTCCGGCGTCGGTGTCGATACGCGATTGCAGTTCCCAACTCTCTCCGCGCGCCGAAAGCTCGCTGATGAGCGCGAAAAGATCGTCGCAATCCTCTTCATGGCTGCAAGTAAGAAAAGCAAGACGGCCGTCGTGTTCGATGACGCGGTCGTCGTCTTCGGCAAAACCGAGTTCGGCAAGGGCGTTGTCGAGCGCGCGGCGCGAAGCGACGAGAAGTGTCGTCACGTGAAGGCGCCGCCCGCTTTCCGCCGCTTCCTCTTCCGCCATCGCCCACTCCTCCGCGTCAATGCCCTCGTTCGGCGCCCGAAAGGCAACAGTCTTCTTTGGCCAAAAGGGGATGTTCAGGCGGCCTGTGTGTCGCCGCGCCGGTTCATCCGCGCCTCACGGTGGACGCAGACGGAAAAAAGCAGCCCGAACCCGCACATGACCGCCAGCATCGCGGTGCCGCCATAGGAAACGAGCGGCAAAGGGATGCCGACCACCGGAACCAGTCCCATCACCATCGCCATGTTGATGAACGCATAAAAGAAGAAATTGGTGACGACGCCGAGGCCGAGCAATCGCCCGAACTGGCTGCGGCTATGAAGCGCGATCAAAAGCCCATAGACGCAGATGAGGATGTAAAGCCCGAGAAGGGCCGCCGCCCCGACCAATCCGAACTCTTCGGCAAGCATCGTAAAGATGAAATCGGTCGCCTTTTCCGGCAGGAAACTCAAATGACTTTGGCTGCCATGGAGAAAACCCTCGCCGAAAAGACCTCCGGAACCAAGTGCAATCTTCGATTGCAAAATATGGTAGCCGGCGCCGAGCGGGTCGCTCGAAGGGTGGAAAAAGGTGGTGATGCGTTCCTTTTGATATGCGTGAAGGAAGTGCCAGGCGAGCGGCACCGAAGCCGCCGCCGCCGCCAACGCCGCAAGGAAATAGCGCGGGCGCACGCCGGCGAGAAAGAACATCGCCGCACCGGTCAGAAGCAGCATGGCGGCGGTGCCGAGATCCGGCTCCTTGAGGACGAGAGCCGCCGGCGCGAGGATGAGAAAAGCGGGGACGAGGAGAGGGAGAAGGCGGCCCGCCTCCTCTTCGCGCCGGCTGTGGAAATAGCGGGCAAGAGCGAGGACGAGGGCAAGGCTCATCAGCTCCGAAGGCTGCAGGTGGATCACCCCGAGACCGATCCAGCGCTGCGCTCCCATGCCGGCGAAGCCGCGCAGATCGACCAGAAGGACGAGAAAGAGCGCGGCTCCATAAACGAAATAAGCCGCCCGGAACCAGCGCCGCAAATCGAACAGCCCGGCCGCGATCATCGGCAGGAAGGCGAAGAGGAAATGCAGCGCCTGCCGGCTCGCCCAAGGACGGACATGTCCATTCCCCGCGGAATAGAGCATGGCAAAGCCGATGGCGAAGGCAAAAGTGATGAGCGCGGCAAGTCCCCAGGGCAAGCGGCGCAGCTTTTCCCTAAGCCGCGGCGGGCGGCGGAAAATCTCCGCAGCGGAAGAGAGCATGGCTAGGAGGCCTTGCGCGGCCGGCTCGACGGCGCGCCCGCATTTGCCACCTCGGGCGGGCCGGCGCGCGCGCGCTGCTGCACGTCGAGAAGGATGTCGCGCACGATCGGACCGGCCGCGGCCGCGCCTTCACCGCCTGCCGTTCCCCCATGCTCGACCACCGCCGCGCACACATAACGCGGCGCGCCGACCGGCGCGAAACCGACAAAAAGCGCGTGGTCGCGATCCTGCCACGGCACCTTGGTTCCGGTCAGAGCGTCGTGCTCGCGCTCGTACCGGCTGATCCGATGCACTTGCGCCGTCCCCGATTTTCCGCCCATCGCAAAAGCCGGATTGGCGATCCGCAAGGCATAGCCGGTGCCGTGGGGCTCGTTGACGACGGCGACCATCGCATCGACGACAAAGGAAAGGATCTGCGGGGCGATCCCGAGGGGCGCAAACGCGGCTGGCTTCCCCGCGCTCGCGGAATGAACGAGACGCGGCACGACCCTTTTGCCGGTGATGAGACGCGCCACCATCAGGGCGATCTGAAGCGGGGTGACGCCGAGGGCCCCCTGGCCGATGCCGCTGATGAGGGTCTCTCCCTGCTCCCAAGGGATCCCTCGCGCTGCTTTCTGCCATTGCGGGGTCGGAACGAGGCCGGCCTTCTCTCCGGGAGGGCCGATCCCGGAAGGTCTGCCGTAACCGAAAACGCGCGCCGTCGCCGCCAGACGCTCCATCCCCAACCGCATCGCCACATGGTAGAAATAGACGTCGCAGGATTCCTTGATCGCGTCGTGCAGAGCGAGGGTGCCGTGGCCGCCCTTTTTCCAGCAATGAAAGACGGCCTTGCCGAGACGCAGATAGCCGGGGCAGAAAAACTCCGTTTCGGGGGTTATCACCCCGGCGACGAGAGCCGCGACGGCGACGGTCGGCTTGAAGGTCGATCCCGGCGGATAGACGCCGGCGATGACCTTGTCGACGAGGGGATGCTTCGGATCGGTCGAAAGCGCGCGCCAGTTCGCCGGGGAAAGACCGGTCGAGAAGAGGTCGGGGTCGAAACTGGGGACCGAAGCGAGGGCAAGAACCCCTCCGCTCCAGGCATCGATAAGGAGGGAAGCAACCGAGGGCTGTTCGCTCGAACGGCGGAAGGCGAACTCCTGCGCGCCTTTGTCGAGAGTGGTGCGGAGGTCCGCGCCGGGCCGGGGAGGAAAGCGGGCGAGATCGCGCACGACCCGGCCGTAAGCGTTGACCTCGACTTCTTCGGTCCCCGCCTTGCCGCGTAACAGGCCGTCTTCCACCTTTTCGAGGCCGCTTTTGCCGATGCGAAAATCGGGCATTTCGAGGAGCGGATCGCCGTCGAGATCGCGCTTCGAGACGGCGCCGACATAACCGAGGACATGGGCGGCGTCCGGCCCCAAAGGATAGCGGCGGCTCAATCCCTCTTCGATCGAGACGCCGGGAAGCTCGGGGGTGGCGACCTCGACCCGCGCCATCTCTTCCCAGCGCAGATTGTCGCGAACGACGACAGGGATGAAACGCCGTACCCGGCGGATGTCGCGAAGGACCCGCTGCTCCTCGTCCCGTTCGAGAGCGAGGAGCCGGCCGACCGCTGCCAGGGTCTGGCGCGGGTTTCCGGCCTCCTCGGCGACGATGACGAGGTTGTAGTTGTGGCGGTTGTCGGCAAGGGGGATGCCGGAGCGGTCGAGAATGCGCCCGCGCGGCGGCGCCAGGGGCCGGAGGGCGATGCTGTTCTTTTCCGCGAGCAGGCGGTAACGGCCGGAATCGAGGATCTGCAACTGATACATGCGCCCGGCGAGAAGGAGGACGAGAGCCCCCTCCGCCCCGGCCAAAAGAAACGCCCGCCGCGTCGTCAGCCTGTCGCGCAAGAGTTCGCGTTTCTGCGCCGGCTCCCCGAGGCCCGGGGCTCCTTTCGAGGCGCCGCCAAAGCGCGCCCTCAGGCGGCGGGAACGGCGGTAAAACGGCAGCAGCGCGCGCATCGGCGCTTCAACCCGCCGCCAGAACGGCGCGCTGGGTCCGGCCGAGAAGAAGGCTCGCCGCGGGAAAGAGCGCGACCGTCAGCCCCAGGCGGAAAACCGAACTGTGAATTTCGAGAAATGTCGAATCGAAAAGCGAATTGAGCGCCCAGACGAACAGCATTGCTCCGCCGGAGAGAACCACGAAACCGCTCCAGACGAAGAGAAAATGCCGGTTGGCGAAAAACCTTCTGGCGCCGAGCACGATCGAACGCGCGAAAAGGAGAACAAGCGCGGTGGTGCCGAGAGGGGCCCCTGAAAGGAGGTCTTCGCTAGCGCCGATGAGAAAGAGCGCCGAAGGGGGAAGAAGGTCCGGGCGGTAAAGCGTCCAGTGAAACACCGCCATCAGGGTGAAGGCCGGGGTCACCGCCGCATAGCCCGAGATCGGAACCGGCAGGATCGAAAGGAGGGCCGCAAAGGCCGTCGTCGCCAGAGGCAGAATGCGCGCGAGGCTCCTCTCGACCCGCCGTCCTCTGTTGAGGGAGAACCTTTGCAGAGCCATCGCCGTTCAGCGCCGGGCGAAGGCGCGGCCGCGCGGCCGCTTGTCGCGAGGGCCGACGCTCGAAACCGGCGCCGGCAGCCCCTGCGCGAGGCCGTAATCGACGATGCGAAGATAGGCGACCCCGGAGAAGCGGACATAAGGCTCGACCCGCGGCACGGCGCCGTCGAAACCGGAAACCACCCCGACCGGAAGGTTCGGCGGGAACAGCCCGCCTATCCCCGAAGTGACGACCCGGTCGCCGATCTTGATTGCCGCTTTCGCCGGGAAGTATTTGAGCCGCGGATGCGGCGAATTGTCGCCGGCAAGAAGGGCGCGCACCGTCTGCGCTCCTTCGACGAATACCGGAACGCGCGAATTGAGATCTGTGATGAGAAGAACCCTGGCGGCGCGCCGGCCGACATCGGTGATCCGGCCGGCAAGGCCGCTGCCGCCGAGAACGGCCTCGCCGCGCCTCACGCCTTCCTCGCTACCCGCATCGACGAGAAGACTCTGCGCAAAAGCGCCTCCCGAATCGGCGATCACCCGCGCGCTCACAAAGGAAAGCTGGCGGCCGGGAACGAGTTTGAGGAGCGCGCGCAACTCGGCATTTTCCTCGGCGAGGCGCAGCGCCGCCTGACGCCATTCGAGAAGGCGCCTGTTGTCGCGCGAGAGAACCTCGTTGCGGCGATAAACATCGGCCCAATCGCGCGCCCTTTGGGCGACGGCGGCGGCCGCTTCGAGAGGGCGCGAGAGGATCGAGAGAGCGGGCGCGAAAAGATCGATCGCCCGCGCCCGCAGCGCCCCCAGCAAAACTCCGTCGGCCTTGCCGAGAACGAGGAGGGCGACCGAGAGAAAGACGAGAAAAGCGGGCGTCGAACGCTGCAAAAGGGCGCGCCGGGCCGGAGAGAGGCGGATCATCGCGCCCTCCCCGCGCTCGCGGCGCGAGCGGGGACCCTCTCACACCGCCATTGCGGCGGCATAACGACAAAAGCCGCAGCGCGATTTCCCATCAACCCCCCGCTGGCGCTTTTCCCCGGCCGAGCCACCATAAA
>JAJYIC010000105.1 GCA_021790295.1 Pseudomonadota bacterium
TCCGATCTGAATGCGCGGATTCACGACTTGCTTTCCCCTTCCGGCGCGACGATTTCGAGGCTTGAACTGTCGCCTTTGGGCCGCACTTCGGTGAGAGGAACGCCGTGCACGAGGTAATAGAGGTCTTCGGCGATATTGGTCGCGTGATCGCCGATCCTCTCGATGTTCTTGGCCATGAAAAGAAGATGCGTCGAGGCCGTGATGTTGCGCGGGTCTTCCATCATGTAGGTCAGAAGCTCGCGGAAGAGGCTCGAATACATCTCGTCGAGCTCTTCGTCTCGTTTCCAGACGGAATAGGCCTTCTCCGCGTCGCGCGCGCTATAGGCGTCGAGCACATCCTTGACGAGAAGCTGCGCGAGGCTTGCCATGTGCGGCAGGCCATGGACGGGGCGAACCGGAGGCACCTGGTTGAGGGCGATCGCCCGTTTGGCGACATTGGCGGCATAATCGCAGATGCGTTCGAGGTCGCTCGCGATCCGCAACGCCGCGAAAATCTCGCGCAGGTCGCGGGCGACGGGTTGGCGCAAGGCGAGAAGGCGAAGCGCCAGATTGTCGAGATCGCGTTCCAGCCGATCGACCTTGGCGTCGCCTTCGACGACGGTTGCGGCAAGCGCGCTGTCCCTTTTCACCACCGCTTCGATGGCGGTGGCGAGCTGGCTTTCGGCAAGTCCTCCCATCTCGGCGATGGTGTTGCTGAGGCGGCGCAATTCTTCGTCGTAACCTCTGACGATGTGTTCGGAACTCATCGCCCGCGATCCTCCGCCTCGCCTTTCCCGCCCCTCAGCCGAAACGCCCGGTGATGTAGTCTTCGGTGCGCGCCTGCTGCGGATGGGTAAAGATGCGCTCGGTCTCGTCGAATTCGACCAGTTCGCCGAGATAAAGAAAACCGGTAAAATCCGAGCTGCGCGCCGCCTGCTGCATGTTGTGCGTCACGAGCACGATGCAATAATCCGATTTCAATTCGGCGATCAGTTCCTCGATGCGCTGGGTCGAGATCGGGTCGAGAGAGGACGCCGGCTCGTCGAGCAGAAGGACTTCGGGCTCGACCGCGATCGCGCGCGCGATGCACAGCCTTTGCTGCTGGCCCCCCGAAAGAGATAAACCGCTTTCGCGCAGCTTGCTTCCGACTTCCTCCCAAAGTGCGGCGCGGCGCAAAGCGCTTTCGACCCGGTCGTCGCGTTCGGAGCGCGGCAGGTTCTTATAAAGCCTCAGACCAAAAGCGATATTGTCGTAGATCGACATCGGAAACGGCGTCGGCTTCTGGAACACCATCCCGACCTTTGCCCGCAAAAGATTGAGATCGCGGCCGAGGGCGAGAATGTCTTCGCCGTCGATGAGGACTTCGCCGGTGGCGCGCTGTTTCGGGTAAAGCTCGTAAATGCGATTGAGAACCCGCAGCAACGTCGATTTACCGCAACCCGAAGGACCGATAAAGGCGGTCACCTGCTTGTCGCGCAAAGGCAGGCTGATGTCTTTGAGAGCCCTGAATTTGTCATAATAGAAGTCGAGATTGCGTATCTGCACCTTGACGGCGAAGGCTTCCCGCTCTTCGGCCGCACCGGAGGGCGGCGTTTCTCCGCCTTGCGGCCTTTCCATCGTCTTATCCGTCATGCGAGAAAGGCTCATCGGCACAGGAAAACCACGGCCTTCGCGAAGAAAGCCGCGGCCGGCTTCTGATACTCCCTCTCGCCTGCTCATGCCACGGTTATCGACTTTAGCCGCTTTTCGATTGCAGTTCCGTGACAGAGGAAAAAGGGCGGAGCGCGCGATTCAGAAAGGCCGCGCCGTCTCCTCGGCGCCCTTTTCCTCCGCCAACGGCAGATAGACGGTAAACATCGAGCCCTTTTCCGGTTCGCTCTCGATTTCGAGAAAGCCGCGATGGCGATTGAGGCTGTGCTTGACGATGGCAAGCCCGAGCCCGGTGCCGCCGAGCGCGCGCGAACGGGCGGGATCGACGCGGTAAAAGCGTTCCGTCAAACGCGGCAGATGGTGGCGGGGAATGCCTTCGCCTTGGTCCTTGACCGCGATCGCGAGATAAGCCTTCTCGCCCGCTGCGGCGGGAGGTCTTTTGCGGGCAAGGGTTGCGTCGAGGGCGATCTCGCTTCCCGCCCGGGCGTATTTGATCGCGTTATCGAGAAGGTTCTGAAATACCTGTGCGAGTTCGTCGGGATCGCCCTCGATTTCGGGAAGCTCGGCAGGGATGTCGAGACGGATGGTCATGCCGCGTTCGCCGGCGCGCAAGGAGAAGGCTTCGACGGTTTCGCGCAAGATCGGCGCGATGTCGACCAGCCCTTGCGGCGGCACGCGCTCGCTTTCCTCGATCTTCGACAGGGAGAGAAGATCGGCGACGAGACGGGCCATGCGCGAAGCCTCTTTGCTCATGATGGCAAGAAAGCGTTCGCGCGCCTCGCTGTCTTCGCGCGCCGGCCCTTCCAAGGTTTCGATAAAACCGATGAGGGCGGCGAGAGGGTTTCTGAGCTCGTGACTCGCATTGGCGACGAAATCGACGCGCATCTCTTCGGCGTGTTTGATCTCGCTCATGTCGTCGAGAGCCAGGACCGCGACGGGGGCAGGGCCTTCGATACGGGCGATGCGCGCGCGCAATTGCCTTTCGAGCGGGAGGAATACGGCAAATTCGACGGCCTCGCTTTGGGCGCCGCGCAAGACCCGTTCGACCGCTTCCAGCAAGGCCGGGTTGCGCAAGGCCGAAGCGAGATCGCGAGGCTCGGAAAGGGGGCCGACAAAAGGCAAAGCTGCGGCGTTGGCGCGCAGCATCCGCCGCCCTTCGTCGATGAGGATCAGAGGACCCGGTACGGCGGCGAAAACCTTTTCGAAAAGGGCGAGCCCGGATCTGGCCTCGTCGCTCTGCCCTTTGAGGCGCCGTCCGGCGCGCAAAAGCGCGAGCGAAGGCAGGGCGAAAAGCGCCGGGAAGCCTTTTCCCTTCTCTTCGAGGACGGCGTTCGGGTCGCGGGCGAGAGCCTCGATCGCGCGCGCGAGCGCCCGCAAACCGCGTTCGAAACGGCTGGCGAAAAGAGCCGCAAACGCCAGCACGAAGGCCGCCGCCGCAAAGGCCGGCGCGGGCTCGATGCGGCGGCCGGAGAGAAGCGCCAAAAGCGCGGCGAAAGAAGGCGCCGCCAAGACCAGTGCGAGCGCCGCCGTGCGGAGCGGCGACCCCTTCGGGTTCACATCTTTTTGGCGGCGGGCGCAAAGGCTCCGGCGCCCGCAGAGGCGGCATCATGGGCCGCAAGCGCGGCGAGATTGACGAGATCGGAGACCGTCGCTCCCGTATTCGCGATCTGCACCGGATGGGCAAGACCGATGAGAAGGGGCCCGATCGCGGTTCCCCCGCCTAGCTGGGCCAAAAGCTTCGCGGCGATGTTGGCGCTGTGGAGTTGCGGCATGACGAGGATGTTGGCGGGGCCTTTGAGGCGGCAGAAGGGATAAAGCTGATCCATCAGCCGCTTTTCGAGCGCGACGTCGGCGCTCATCTCGCCGTCGTATTCGAAATCGACCGTGCGCGTATCGAGAAGCGCGACGGCGTTCCTCACGCGCTCGACGTCGAGCCCCACGGGGTTGCCGAAACTCGAATAGGAAAGCAGCGCCACCCTTGGTTCGAGGCCGAGCTGGCGCGCCGTTTGCGCCGCCCCTTTGGCGATGTCGGCGAGTTCGAACGGGCTCGGCGTTTCGTGGACGAGAGTGTCGGCGATCAAAACCGTGCGCTCATGGGCAAGAAGAACGGTCAAACCGAAGAGCGCCGAGCCGTCTGCGACATCGATCACCTGCGAGACTTCGCTCAGAACGTCGAAGGAATTGCGGGTGATCCCCGTCACCATCGCGTCGGCGTCGCCCAAGGCCACCATGCAGGCGGCAAAGACGTTGCGATCCTGGTTGACGAGACGCTGGCAATCGCGGCGGAGCATCCCTTTCCGTTGCCGGCGGTGATAAAGGAAATCGGTGTAATCCTGGTTGCGGTGGGAAAGGCGCGCATTGTGGATCTCGAGCTGTTGCAGCGAGTTGAGGCCGATCGCGCTCATCGTCGCGCGCACGCGGTCTTCGCGTCCGACGAGGACCGGCGTGCCGAAACCGCTGTCGGCGAACTGGAGCGCGGCGCGGATCGTCTTTTCCTCTTCGCCTTCGGCGAAGACGACGCGTTTCGGGGCGCTGCGCACACGTTCGAAGATCTGTTCGAGCCCTGCCGCCGTCGGATCGAGCCGGGCTTTGAGAGCGCGTTTATAGGCCGCCATGTCGGCGATCGGTTTTCTCGCCACGCCGCTTTCGATCGCCGCCTTCGCTACCGCCGAAGGCACCGCCCAGATGAGACGCGGATCGAACGGGGCCGGGATGATGTAATCGGGACCGTAATGAAGGCGCTGGCCGGCGTAGGCGGCGGCGACCTCGTCGGGAACATCCTCGCGCGCAAGCCGCGCCAGAGCCTCTGCGGCGGCGATCTTCATTTCGTCGTTGATGGTCGAAGCGCGCACATCGAGAGCGCCGCGGAAGATGTAAGGGAAACCGAGGACATTATTGACCTGGTTCGGATAGTCCGAACGTCCGGTGGCGATGATGGCGTCCGAACGCACGGCCCTCACTTCTTCGGGCGTGATCTCCGGATCGGGGTTGGCCATGGCAAAGATGATCGGCTTTTCCGCCATCGAGCGCACCATCGCCTGCGAGACCGCCCCTTTGACCGAAAGGCCGAAAAAGACATCGACCCCTTCGATCGCTTCGGCGAGGCTGCGCGCCTTGGTGTCGACGGCATGGGCCGATTTCCACTGGTTCATGCCCTCGCTGCGGCCGCGGTAGATGACCCCTTTCGAGTCGCACAAGACGACGTTCGCCGCCGGCAGGCCCATCTTTTTGAGCAGGTCGATGCAGGCAATCCCGGCGGCGCCGGCGCCGTTGACCGCCATCTTGATCTCGCCGAGCGTGCGGCCCGTCAGGTGAAGGGCGTTGATGAGCCCCGCCGCCGCGATGATCGCGGTGCCGTGCTGGTCGTCGTGAAAGACCGGTATGTCGAGGAGAGCGCGAAGCCTTTCCTCGATGATGAAGCATTCCGGGGCCTTGACGTCTTCGAGATTGATCCCGGCGAAAGCCGGGTGAAGAAAGCGCACGCAATTGACAAATTCGTCGACCTCGCGGGTATCGATTTCGAGATCGATCGAGTCGATGTCGGCAAAGCGTTTGAAAAGCGCGCATTTCCCTTCCATCACGGGCTTGGCCGCGAGCGGGCCGAGATCGCCCAGGCCCAAAACCGCGGTGCCGTTCGAGATGACGGCGACAAAGTTCCCTTTCGAGGTGTAGTCGTAGACCACGCTCGGCTGCTTTTCGATATGGAGGCAAGGGAAGGCCACTCCCGGCGAATAGGCGAGAGAAAGGTCGCGCTGGGTCGTCAAAGGTTTCGTCGGCGCAATCGACAATTTCCCCGGGCGGCCGCTGGAATGGAACTGCAGGGCCTCATTCTCGGTTGCGCGGTCTATCGCCTCATCCATCTTCGAGACACTCCTCGGGCAGCGGGCGCGTCATCGGCGGCGGCGCTTCGCAGCCGATGACGTTAAAGAATCCTGCGCTTTCCGTCAAAGCGCGCGGGCGGGGCCTGCCTTGCTCCCCCGCCCGGTTGACAGAAGAGGGCGGCCCGCTATAGTGCCGCCGCTTTAGGGATTGCGCATCTCGCCCCGAAAAGAGAGTGACGGTTCTCATGTTCGCTGTGATTCGCACAGGCGGCAAACAGTATAAGGTCGAAATGGACGAGGTGATCGCCGTCGAAAAGATGGCGGCCGAGCCTGGAAGCGAAATCGCGATCGAAGAGGTGCTGCTGGTCGGCGGCGATGGCGAGGTCAAAACCGGGGCGCCCTTCCTTCCCGGCGCGCAGGTAAGCGCGACGGTGCTCGCCCAACGCCGCAAAGACAAGGTCATCGTCTTCAAGAAAAAGCGGCGGAAGAACTACCGGCGCAAAAAGGGTCACCGCCAGTACGAGACTCTTTTGCGCATCACCGGGATCAAAGCCGGGGCGTGAGCCCCGAGAGAGACGAGCGGAAATGGCTCACAAGAAAGCGGGCGGTTCCTCGCGCAATGGCCGCGACAGTCGCGGCCGGCGCCTCGGGGTCAAGAAGTTCGGCGGCGAGATCGTCGTTCCGGGAGCGATCCTGGTGCGCCAGCGCGGGACCAAATTCCACCCCGGCAAAGGCGTCGGCTGCGGCCATGACCACACGCTTTTTGCCCTTCTCGGGGGCGCCGTAACCTTCCACAAAGGGGTCGCGGGGCGCAGCTTCGTCTCGGTCGTGCCCCCGAGCGGGTCCGCGCCCGAAGGGGGAGAATAGAGAGGCGACGGGCCGGCGCAGAAAAGGCGGGGTTCGCGGCCGGCTTTTGAGAGGCGATGAAGTTTCTCGACGAAGCCAGGATTTATCTCAAAAGCGGCGACGGCGGCGCGGGAGCGCTCTCCTTCCGGCGCGAGAAGTTCATCCCGCGCGGCGGTCCCGACGGCGGCGACGGCGGCAAAGGGGGCGACATCGTCCTTCTCGCGGTCGAAGCTCTCAACACCCTCATCGATTATCGTTACCGCCAGCATTTCCGCGCCGCCGACGGCCGCCCGGGCGAAGGCGGAAGGCGCAGCGGCGCGAGCGGCCAAGACCTCGTTCTCAAGGTCCCGGTCGGAACGGAGATCCTCGACGAAGGAAAAGAGGTCGTCCTCGGCGATCTTTCGCGTAACGGCGAGCGGATCGTTCTCCTCGAAGGAGGCGCGGGCGGTCTCGGCAACGCCCATTTCAAAAGCTCAATCAACCGCGCGCCGCGCCGCACGCTCCCCGGCGCGCCCGGCCGCGAGGCGTCGGTGTGGCTGCGTTTGAAGCTTATTGCCGACATCGGCATCATCGGTCTTCCCAATGCCGGCAAATCGACTCTTCTCGCCGCCCTTTCCAACGCCCGTCCGAAGATCGCCTCTTATCCCTTTACCACCCTGAAGCCGCAGCTTGGGGTGGTGCGCGCGGGCGATGAGGAACTGGTCCTCGCCGATCTTCCGGGATTGATCGCGGGGGCGAGCGAGGGCGCGGGCCTCGGCACGCGTTTTCTCGGGCATGTGGAACGCTGCACCCTTCTCCTTCACCTGATCGACGGCACCCGCGGCGATCTCGTCCGCTCGTATCGGACGATCCGGCGCGAACTTCGCCGTTACGGCGAGGGTCTGGCGGAGAAGCCGGAAATCCTTGCTTTCAACAAGATCGATGCGTTGTCGGAAAAGGCGGTCGCAGAGGGCTGCCGGCGCCTTCAGCGCGCCGCAGAGTGCCCCCTCGTCCCGATATCGGCGGCGACCGGCGCAGGGTTTGGAGAACTTCTTTCCGCCCTTTTCTCGGCCGCGCAGAGAGCGCGCGCGAGAGGTGGGCGCGAAGAGGGGCGCCGCGAGGGGGTTGCCGCCCTTTCCCCTCTCGGTTAAATGAGTTTGCCCGGTCTTCTGAGAGTAGAAAGCCGATAATGAAAGAGCCTTCACCGGCCAAAAGGGGCGAGGTCGTCCTCAAGCTCGGCGGCAGGACGGAGAGCTTTCCCGCCCCGGTTTCGGGAAAGGAGATCGCGGCGGCGCAAGGCCTTGCCGGCGCTGCCCTCGCGATCCGCATCGACGGCAGGCTCTGCGATCTCGACACCCTCATCGAGCGCGACGCCGAGGTCGGCCTTGTCACCCGCGAAGACCCCGCAGGACTGGAGATCCTGCGCCATGACGCCGCTCACGTGATGGCCGAAGCGGTCAAGGAGCTTTATCCCGACACCGAAGTCGCCTTCGGGCCGGCAACCGAAACCGGCTTCTATTACGATTTCGCCCGCGCCGAACCGTTTACGCCCGAAGACTTGGAACGGATCGAAGAGAGGATGCGGGAGATCGTCCGCCGCGACGAAGCCATCATTCGCGAAGTCTCTGAGCGCGAACCGGCAATCGCCTTTTTCCGCGCCAGAGGGGAACGCTACAAAGCCCTTCACATCGCCGAAATCGCGGCCGGAGAAGAGATCAGTCTTTACCGCCAGGGCAGCTTTGTCGATCTCTGCGCCGGCCCTCACGCTCCGTCGACGGGCTATTTGGGAGAGGCTTTCAAACTGATGAGCGTCGCCGGCGCCTATTGG
>JAJYIC010000106.1 GCA_021790295.1 Pseudomonadota bacterium
ATCGCCTTCTTCTCGTCAGAGAGAGGAATGATGAGAACCGCCTTCGGGCTGGAGCGGGTGATGGGAATCGAACCCACGTGGCCAGCTTGGAAGGCTGGAGCTCTACCATTGAGCTACACCCGCGTCCGAACCTTCGCTTGTGCCCGAACCCCGTTTCGGCCTCGCCGACCGCTTCGCGGTCCGCGCCGGTGGTGGAGGGGGTAGGATTCGAACCTACGAAGACATCCGTCGGCAGATTTACAGTCTGCTGCCTTTGACCGCTCGGCAACCCCTCCGCGATCGCTTGCCGCCCGGCGCAGCGCCGAGCGGGTCATAGGATTTCCGTCGAAGTTTGTCAATCTCGGGCTTTGTTCGGGGCTTTGCGGAGGGCCGCAAGCGCTGGCGCGGGCTTTCCGCCCATGCTAGTCAGAGGGCGAAGAGGGTGGCCCTTTGCCGCCCCGGACGAGGGCCTATGCCCCGCTTTCGCTTGCCGCTCGGCGCCCGCCGCCGCGCTTCCCCGCGTTCGCCGCAAAAAGGACGCGAGGGCAAGGCCCCTTTCTGGATCTACGGCCGCCACGCGGTTGCGGCCGCCCTTCAGAACCCGAAGCGGCGCTGGCGCGAGCTTCTTGTCGTCGAAGGGCATGAGAGGGAGGCCGAAGCTCTTCTCTCTGCCGCCAAAGCGGTGCGCGCAGGGGAAGGCGCGCCTTTGCGTTCCCTTTCGCGCTCGGGGTTGGCCGCGCTCCTTTCGCCCGACGCCGTTCATCAGGGCCTCGCGCTTCAAGTCGAACCTTTGCCCGAACCCTCTCTCGAAGAGCTTTTGCGCGCCTCGGAGAAAGGGGCGGGAAAGCGCGTCGTCATTCTCCTCGACCGCGTCCAGGATCCGCAGAACGTCGGCGCCGTGTTGCGTTCGGCCGCGGCTTTCGGCGCCGCGGCCGTGGTTCTGCCCGCGCATGGCGCCCCTGTCGCCGCAGGAGCGCTCGCAAAGGCCGCTTCGGGAGCGCTCGAATACGTCCCTCTGATCCGCGCGGGAAACCTCGCCCGCGCCCTCGAGCTTTTGAAAAAGGCCGGGTTCTGGGTCTGCGGGCTCGACGAGGGTGCCCCGGAGCTTTTTTCGGCGAGCGCCTTCAGCGACCGGATCGCTCTTGTTTTCGGTTCCGAAGGGGAGGGGATGCGGCGGCTTGTGCGCGAGGGGTGCGATCGTCTCGCGCGGCTGCCGACGCGGCCAGGCTTTCCGACGCTCAATGTCGCCAACGCCGCCGCGGTCGCGCTTTACGAACTGATGCGCTGCGAAGGGGCCGCTTGCGGCGAAGAGGGAGCCGCTCTCGCGCGCCCCTGCGATGGTGTAGACTCTTCACAGCCGGGTTAGCACAGGGGTAGTGCAGCGGTTTTGTAAACCGAAGGTCGGGGGTTCGAATCCCTCACCCGGCACGGTTCAACGCGGCCCGGCGGCGCGGCGTAGGCGATCGTTGAGCGCGAGCCCCAGCCCGTTGCGCGGGATCGGCATCACCGCGATCGCGGTGAACGGCGGGCGGTCGAGACGGCGCAGCATGGAAAAAAAATTGGCCGCCGCTTCGACCAGATCGCCCGTTCGCGAAAGCCACAAAACTTCGGCGAAACCGGAAGGCGCCTCGGGCCCGAAAGCAAGGAGCGCCTCTCCGGCTCGGGCCGGCCCCCTCGCCCCCAACCGCAGCGGCAGAGAAGGGGCGTAATGGCTTTTCATCATCCCGGGCGAACGCAACCGGCCTTTTCCCGAAAGCGCCACCCGGCCCAACGCCGCCTCCAGCTCTTCCCGGCCGACCCCGCCCGGGCGCAACAGGATAGGAGTCTTGCCGGAGAGGTCGAGAACGCTCGACTCGACCCCGACCTCGGTTCTGCCGCCGTCGAGGATGAGCGAAACCGCGGCTCCGAGTTCCTCGGCGACATGGCGCGCCTCGGTCGGCGAAAGACGCCCGGAACGGTTGGCCGAAGGGGCGGCGATCGCTCTTCCCGAAGCGCGCAAAAGCGCCTGCGCAACCGGGTGCGAAGGCGCCCGGAGCGCGAGCGTGTCGAGCCCGGCGGAAACAAGCCGCGAAAGAGCGCTCCCTTCCCGCCGGCGCAAGACGAGGGTCAAAGGCCCCGGCCAAAAGCGTTGCGCGAGCGAGCGCGCCCTCTCGTCGAAAAGGGCGTAGCCCTCCGCCTCTTCGAGAGTGGAAATATGCACGATCAAAGGATTGAAGCGCGGCCTTCCCTTCGCCGCAAAGATTTCGGCAACCGCCCTCTCGCTCGCGGCGTCGCCGCCCAGTCCGTAGACGGTTTCGGTGGGAAAGGCGACAAGCCTTCCCGCGCGCAAAAGCTCGGCGGCCCGCGCGATCGCAGAACGAGAGGCGGGCAGGATCGGCGGCTTCACCTTGAGAGCCTTGTCCCTCGCCTTCGCGCACCGCAACATCGGGACCGGGCAACAGCAAAAGAGGCAGCAGCGATGAGCGAACCATCAGCGCCGAGAGGCGGCCTGCCGCGACCGGCCTGGATCGACGAATTCCGCGCCTTTATCATGCGCGGCAGCGTCGTCGATCTCGCAGTCGGGATCGTCATCGGCGCCGCCTTTACGGGAATCGTCACCAGTCTCGTCAAGGACATCTTTACGCCGCTCGCCGGCCTTCTCATCGGCGGCGTCGATTTTACCAATCTCTTCCTCACCCTCAAAGGCGCCTCGGTCGCGACCCTGGCGGAGGCGAAAAAGGCCGGGGCGGTCACGCTCAACATCGGCCTTTTCTTCAACGCCATCCTCCAGTTCCTCATCGTCAGCTTTGCCATCTTCTGGGTGGTCAAGGGCTTGACCCGCATCCATCTGCGCGAGGAAGCAAGGCCCGCCCCGCCATCGAAGAGCGAGCTTCTTCTCGGCGAGATCCGCGACCTCCTGGCCGAAAAGCGGCCCTAAGGAAGAGGGCCGCGCACGCGCGGCAGCATCAGATAAGGCCAGGGATCGGGCATCTCGCCGACGGAGACCTCGATGAGGGTCGTCCCTGCGCGGCGCAAAGCCGCGCCGAGTTCGCGCCTCAACCCTTCGGGACTGCTCACCTTGACCCCGGCGAGGCCGAAGCTTTCGGCAAGGCGGACGAAATCGGGGTTGGCGAGATCGACGGCGATGAGGCGATTGCCGTAATCGACCTTTTGCATCCGCCGCACATTGCCGAAGGCGCCGTCGGCAAAGACGATGGCGATGATGTCGATGCCGTGTTTAACGGCGCTCGACAACTCCTGGACGGTGTACATAAAGCCGCCGTCTCCGGAGATCGAGACGACCGGGAGATCGGGCCGCGCAAGCTTGGCGCCGAGAGCGGTTGCAAAGCCGAAACCGAGAGTGCCCTCGTAGCCGCTGTGGATATAGCTGCGCGGGCGGTAGACGGGAAAGGCGATGCGGCCAACATAACCGACCTGGGTGAGGTCTTCGACAATGATGCCGTCATCGGGAAGTTCGGCCCGGATCGCTTCGAGATAGGCGCATTGCGGCCCGAGCCCTTGGGCAAGGGCGGAAAGGGACGCGCTTTTGAGGGCTTGCAGCTCGCCTTTGCGCGAAGGCCTATGCGGCGCGCGCCGTTCGAGAACGGGGAGAAGGGCCAAGAGCGCCTCTTTCACGTCGGCGAGGATGCCGACGGAGGGTTTCTCGAACCGGTTGATTTCGGCGGCGTCGAGGTCGATGCGAATGAGGCGGAGCGCGCCGTCGAGGCCCCAGCGCGCCTGCGGGTGATGAAGGCGGGTGACGAGGGCGAGAACGACATCGGCCTCGCGCCACAGCTTGTGGCCGGAAAAAGAGGATTGGGAAAGATAATGGCGGTCGGAAAGGATCCCTTTGCCGCCTGAAAAGGCTATGACCGGCGCCTCCAGGATTTCCGCAATCGCCTTGATCTCGGCCCCCGCTTCGACCGCGCCGCCGCCGACAAAGATGAGAGGCCTTTTCGCCGCGGCGAGAAGGGAAGCCGCTCTCTCGACGAGTTCGGGATCGGCGGCGGGTGCGGGCGCCGGCGCCTCGGGCTCGGGCAATTCCAGTTCGCATTCGAGAGAAAGGACGTCGGTGGGCACTTCGAGAGCGACCGGGCGCGGGCGGCCTTCGGCGAGTTGGCGGAAGGCGGCGTTGACGAGGCCTCCGGCAAGGGCCGGATGCGCTACCCGCCCCGCCCATTTGCTGAGCCCTTTGAGGATCGCGAGCTGGTCGGGGATTTCGTGCAAAAGGCCGAAGCCGCGGCCGATCAGGTGCGATGGGTTCTCTCCGGCAATGCATAAAACAGGACTGCTGGCCGCATAAGCAGTTGCAAGCGCCGCCGTCGTGTTGAGAAAACCCGGGCCCGGAACGACCGCATAAACCCCGGGCCGCCCGCTGGCGCGCGCATAACCGTAGGCCATGTAGGCTGCGCCTTGCTCGTGCCTTGTGTGAATGACGCGAAGGCGCTCTGCGGCGTCGTAAAACGCGACAAAAAGGGCGTCGTTCTGGACCCCGGGCAAGGCGAAGACCACCTCGACCCGATGCCGGCAGAGCATCTCGACGAGAGCCTTGCCGCCCGTCATCCGCGCCATCTTTTTCTCCTTTCACCCCGCCCCGACCCCGAGCTCGCGCCGCGGAGCGAGAAAGCGGGACCCCTTCGAACTCGCCTCGGAAAAGCCTCGTTTCGCCGCGCGCCTGTTCGCGCCCGGGCCGCCTTCCTCACGCGTTCTCGAAGCGATAGGCGCGTTTGTGGCGCAGGATCCGGCCTGCCGAAGGCGGCGGAAAATGGGCCGGCAGGACGAGGCTTCCCTTCTCGCAATGCTCTTCGATAAGCCTTTCGCGCGTCTGCCGCGAAAGGAGAAGGTCGCTGCAGGCGCGCGTCGACCAGTCCGGACGCAAAAGCTGGAGAGGGTGATGGATGACATCGCCCATAAAGACGCCGCGTTGCCCGCGCGAGAGGGCATGGATGACGACATTGCCCGGGGTGTGTCCCGGCGCACTTTCGAATGAAAGCCCGTCTTCGAAAGCGAAATCATCCTCGACCAGCACCGCCTGGCCGCTTTTGACCACCGGCAGCACGCTGTCTGCGAATGAAAGGCTGTGCGGGCTTTCCTCGCCCCCGCGGTGAACCTCCTGCCAGTGGCCGAATTCGCGTCGCGCCATGAGGTAGCGCGCATTCGGGAAGGTCGGAACCCAGCTTCCGTCGACAAGACGGGTGTTCCAGCCGACGTGGTCCCAATGGAGATGCGTGCACATCACGTAATCGACCTCTTCCGGCCTCGCTCCGGCGGCGGCGAGATCGGCAAGCCAGGAAGATTTGAGACGGTGCCAGCGCGGCCGGCTCGGACGCTCCTTGTCGTTGCCGAGGCAGGTGTCGATGAGGATCTTGTGGCGCGGGGTTTTGACGAGAAAACAGTGAAAGCTCATCACCAGCATCCCGCTTTCGGGATCGATCAGCGAAGGCCCCAAAAGCTCGGCGTTCTCGCGCAGCACTTCGGGGTCGAAATCGGGGAAGAATTCGGCCGGAGGAAAGGACGGGCCCGCAAAATCCGCCAGGCGATGGACCTCGAAATCGCCGATGCGCAATGCCTTCATCCTCTCCCTCCTTCGGTGTTGGCAGGCGCTTCGATGCGCCCCCGCGAAGAGGCGTTTTCCGCCTTGGGCGCGGCCTTGTCCAGAGGCCGCAAGCCGCCTTTTCGCTTTTAGCGGGCCGCTGCGCGCTCTTTGGCCCTTCCTCTCTCGAAGGCCGGCATCACCTCGGCGCTGAAGCGTTCGAGCTGTTCGAGCACGACCCTTTGCGGGACGCCGACGGAAAGAGAGACCATCACCCGTTCGAGGCCGGGGTAGCGCTCTTCGAGCGCTTTCAGATGGGCGATCACTTCCGAAGCGGTGCCGCAAAGAAAGCCGCCGCCGCGGATCGCATCCCCGATCCGCGGCAGATCGGCCAAAGGCGCGCGCAGGGGATCGCGCATGATCTCGATCTGTTCTTCGCTGAGGGCGCGCACGAGCCGCAGCTCGCCGAACATCTTCAAATTCTCTTCGTAATATTTGCCGGCTTCGCGGATCGCCTGCTCGAGGCTGTCGGCGAGGTGGAAATGAAAGCCGAAACAAAGCCCCTCTCCGGGGAGAAGCTCCTGGCCGATCTTCCGATGCGCCTCCTGCCAGGCGCGCACCACCCTGTCCATCGCCCCGCCTTCCGCAGAGCCGCCACCGACCACCCCTTTGATGCTGAACCGCGCCATGAAATCGAGAGCCCTTTCGCTGGCGCTTTGGATCGGCTGCCAGCATTCGACCGGGCGCCGCAATGGGCGCGGAACGAGGGTCAGCTCTTCGAGCGTATAACCGCGATAGGGAACTGCCGGCGGTAGCATGTAATGCTTGCCGCGGTGGCAAAAGGAGTCGTTGTCGAAAGCCTTGAAGATGATCTCGGCCTGTTCTTCGAAAAGTTCGCGGTTTGCCGGCTGATCCCTGAGTGGAGAGCCGAAAGTCTCCACTTCGCGCGTGTGGTAGCCGCGGCCGAGGCCAAAAGTGACGCGACCTCGGGTGAGGATGTCGGCGACGGCGAAATCCTCGGCAAGGCGCAAAGGGTGCCACATCGGCGCGATGTTGAACCCGCAGCCGAAACGCAGGCGGGCCGTCAGGTGGGAAAGATGCACGGCCGCCATCAGGACGTTGGGGATGCATTCATAGCCTTCGCGCTGGAAATGATGCTCGGCCATCCACAGCGTGTCGTAACCGCGCCGCTCCATAACCTCGGCCATCGCCTCGGCCTTCTCGAACGCGCTCGCCAGATGCTGGTTCGGAAAGCGGCGCGCGTTGACGGGCGTGCCGGCGTAGCCGACATCATCCATATCGACATGTCCGGCATAAAGGCTGTCGAAATATCGGATCATCCATTCTCCTCCCTGAAGATGCCCGCCTGCGGCGCGCTTTCGCTGTTTAATTTGTTCGACGGCTGCGGCAGACGCCCCGTTGCGGCGCTCTTGATCGCGCGCCAGACCCTTTCGGGCGTTGCCGGCATGTCGATGTGGGAGACGCCGAATTCGCAGAGCGCATCGACGAGGGCGTTGATAAGGGCGGCAAGCGCCGGGGTGGTCCCGCCTTCTCCGGCGGAGCGCACGCCGAGAGGGGTCGTGGGCGAAGGCACTTCGCTGATAAAGCCCGCAAAAGAGGGAAGATCGCCGGCCCGCGGGATCGCATAATCCATAAAGCTGCCGGCGAGAAGCTGCCCGCTTTCCGGGTCGTAACGGCTTTCCTCGAAAAGGGCCTGGCCGACGCCTTGGGCGATCCCGCCATGAGTCTGGCCCAAGACGATCATGGGATTGATCGCGCGGCCGACATCGTCGACCGCGGTATAAGCCGCGATTTCGACCTTGCCGGTTTCGGGATCGACCTCGAGTTCGCACACATGGGCGCCGTAAGGGAAGCTCGCGACCGGCACGATCTCGTCGCAAACGGCGGCGAGAGGGCCTTTCAACTCCACTGGCAATTCCGCCGGCAGGCGAGCCCCTTTTGCCGCCGCCGCGGCAACCTCGAAGAGGCCGATCTCGCGATCGGTTCCGGAAACCCGGTAACGCCCGGCCTTGAACTCGATGTCGGCTTCCCCGGTTTCGAGAAGAAAACTCGCGATCCTGCGGCCTTTGGCGACAATCTCTTCGCTCGCCTTGCCGATGACGGTGACGGCAAGCTTCATCGAGCGTCCGGAATGGGAGCCTCCTCCCGCTTCGACCCGATCCGTGTCATGCGCGAGATAAGAAATGCTCGCCAAAGGAACCCCGAGCCAATCGCCCAGAAGCTGGGCAAAGCTCGTTTCGTGGCCTTGGCCCGAAGACATCGTCCCCATCACCAGTTCGACCCTTCCTTCGGGAAGGACGGCGACCTCGGAGAGCCCCTGGACCATGGCCCGGAGCCGCGCGGCGCCGCTGCAGCCCCGGATCGTCCAGGACACGTACTTGCGGCCCACCACCAGGG
>JAJYIC010000107.1:0-1971 GCA_021790295.1 Pseudomonadota bacterium
TCGGCATGGATTTTTTGAAACGCCTCAAACGGTTCGAGGTGACGGGCGACGCCCTCACCCTCGACTGGTAGCGCGCCGCTGGTCCGCGCCGGATTCCCGCCTTCCTTTCGCTCTTTCTTATGGAGAAAACGATGCCGGCCCCTCTCGAGATCGGATTGCTGCTGTTTCCCGCGGTGACGCAGCTCGACCTGACGGGGCCTTACGAGGTGTTTGCGCGCCTTCCCGACACCGCCGTACACGTCCTTGGGAGAACCCTCGAACCGGTAAAAAGCGACCGCAGCCTCGTCCTCTTACCGACGCTTTCGCTGGCCGAATGCCCGCCTCTCGATGTGATCCTCGTTCCGGGCGGGCCCGGACAACAACAGCTTATGGAGGATGATGCTGTTCTCGATTTCCTGCGGGCGCAGGCCAAAGGCGCCCGATATGTGACCTCGGTGTGCACCGGCGCTCTCGTCCTCGGCGCCGCCGGGCTCCTTGACGGCTACAAGGCGACGACGCACTGGCTCTCGCTCCCGCTTCTGGCTCTTTTCGGCGCCGAACCGGTAGCCGAACGTTTCGTCGTCGATCGCAACCGCGTTACCGGAGGCGGCGTCACCGCCGGCATCGATTTCGCCCTCAAGCTGGCGGCGCTGCTCAAAGGCGAGGCGGTCGCGCAAAGCATCCAATTGCAGATGGAATACGATCCGCGGCCGCCCTTTGCGAGCGGCTCGCCCGGAACGGCGCCGGCCGAGATCACCGCCGCGGCGCGAGAGGCCGGCGCGCCTTTGCAGAGAGAGCGCCAGGCGCTTTGCGAACGGATCGCCGCAAGACGCGCCCGGGCCGCCAACTCCTCAACGCTTTGAGGAGAGGCCGGCCGCTCTCAGCGGTTTGCCCTCCAGTCCTCCTGCCAGAGAAAATCGGGGCCGAATTCGGCAAGGCTCGGGCAGCCGATCTGCGCCATCACGAGATCGATCTCGCCCTGAAAGATATCGATCGCTTTTTTGACCCCGTCGAGCCCGCCCGCAACCGCACCGTAAAGGGTGGGCCGGCCGAAAAAGACAAACCGCGCCCCAAGAGCCAGAGCGATGAGGATATCGGCGCCACGCCGCACGCCGCTGTCGAGCATCACCGTTACCCTGTCGCCGACGGCCCTCGCGATCGCCGGCAGGACATCGAGAGAGGCCGGAGCCTGATCGAGCTGGCGCCCGCCGTGATTGGAAACGATGATGCCGTTGATGCCGATATCGGCGGCGCGCACCGCATCCTGCGGGTTCATGATGCCCTTGACGACGAGAGTGCCCGGGAACCAGCGGCGGTAGTTTTCGAGGTCGCGCCAGGTCTGGCCCGAAAACGGCGTCTGCGCGCGGGCGAGCGCGTTCACTTCTGTGGGGCTTGCCCCGCCGTCGGCATAGGTTGCCCAGTTTCCAAGCGTCGGGGCGCCGCCGTGACGGACATAATCGAGAACCCAGCCCGGATGCCTCAGAGCTTCGAGGATGGTCGCGGGTTTGAGCTTGAAGGCTTCGAAGACGCTGCTGCCGCGCATGATGACAAAGCGGTTGCGCAGGTTGCGCTCGCGTTTCGCGGAAATCGGCACGTCGACCGTGAGAACGAGAACCCCGACCCCCAGATCGCGCGCCCGTTCGACGAGCGCTTGCGTGATCTTGGGGTCGCGCGCCGCATAAAGCTGAAACCAGGTGTGGTCCGGCGCCACCTTCATCGCCTCTTCCATCGAGGCGTTGCTGGCGCCCGACATGATGTAAGGGATGTTCGCTTTGGCCGCCGCCGCGGCCAGCATCAGATCGCCGCCGCGCACATAAAGCCCGGCGCCGCCCGTCGGGGAGATGCCGAAAGGACTGGCATAACTGCGCCCGAAAACCGTCGTTTTCTGGTCGCGCTCCGACACATCGACGAGATAGCGCGGCAGCAGGCGATGGCGGTGAAAGGCCGCTTCGTTGCGGGCAAGACCGCGCTCGTCTTCGAGGCCGCCTTCGA
>JAJYIC010000107.1:1981-7855 GCA_021790295.1 Pseudomonadota bacterium
GATAAAATCGAAGATGATGCGCGGCAACCGCCTTTGGGCGATCTTGTGCAAGTCTTCGATATTGATCGCTTCCTTGACGTTCATGATGCTCTCTTCCGACGCGGCGAGCGGAAGGGCTTTCCTCCGGCGGCGCTTTTACCGCGGCAGGGCCTTCCGCGAGAGCGTCAGTCTACGTGGGATGAGCGGCTTCTCCAAAGCCCCGCAAGAGACCCGCCATGCGCATTGCGCAGCCCGCGGTTGCGAGAAAGCGCGGCCTTTTGCGGAGATCGGGCGGGAAGAGGCGCGCCCGCCGGCGGCCTTTATAAAAGCGGCGGCGGCCCCGCAATCTGAAGCTCATGCTGGCCGAACAGCGTTCCTTGCACATCGAAGGAATAGATGATGTGGGCGCTGATCGCATGCGCATCGCGGAAGTAGCGCGGCATCTCTCCCGCGCTCGCAAGCCCGCCCGCGCCCGAAAGCTCCATCAGGATGTCGACGGCGCTGCGGCATAAGCGAACGCTCCAGGCGGCATTGCGGCGGTAACAGAGTTTGTCGCGCAGCGAAGCCCTTTTCCCGCTTCTCGCGTTCGCCATCGCGTGGCGGCAATCCTCGCGCATCATCAGCCCCGCGCAATCGATGAGAGCGGCCGCTTCGGCCAGCTTGATCTGGACGGCCTGAAAGCTGCCGACCGGGGTCGCGGAATAGGTGGTGTTGCGCCGCCGCGCCGCTTCGACATAACGGCGGTAGGCGCCTTCGGCGCAACCGAGAGCAACCCCCGAAAGCACGTGAGAGCCGACCGCCAGCATCGGCAGCCGGAAAAGAGGGCCGGGATTGACCGCCTGACCCTGATGCTCCCCGCCGGCGAAGGCTTCGACCGGGATGGTGCGGTACAGGGGCACGAAAAGCTCTTGCGCCGCTACATCTTTCGAGCCCGTGCCGCAAAGCCCGAGCGCATGCCAGGTGTCGATGATTTCGTACTGCGAGCGATGAAGAAGGAGAAAGCGGTGATCGACGATCTCTCCCTTTTCGCGAACCGTCGCCGCCAGCATCGTCCAATCGCAATTGTCGACGCCCGAGGCAAAGGGCCAACGCCCGGCGAGGAGAAAGCCGCCGTCGACAGGGCGCGCGGAGCCGCAAGGAAAGGCGAGAGAGGTGGCCATCAGGGTATCGGCCGAGACATCCCAGATTTCGTTTTGCGCGGCGGGCGGGAAATAGCCGAGCATCCAGTGATGGGCCGCGAGATTGCCGAGGTTCCAGGCGGTGGAAGGGCAGACCCGGGCGATTTCGGCGCAAAGGTCGACAAAAATCCCGAGATCGAGCTCGGCGCCGCCGACCCGCGCCGGTTGCGCGACGCGAAAGAGACCCTCTCTATGGAGGTCGCGCTCGGTCTCTTCGGGCATGCGCCGCAGCGTTTCCGTATGGCGCGCGCGCTCCTTGAGCGCCGGGGCGAGGGCTTGCGCCCTCGCCACCATCTCGTCATGGCCGACGCCCGCAAAAGAGACCCTCTCTTTCGGCAGATTGGGCGAGGGCGTCCAGGCTTCGAGCGCAGTCATCCTCTTCCCTCGCGCGAGCGGCAACGGCTCAGCTTTGCGGGAAATTGAGTTCGATCATGACATTGTTGCAGTCGCGCAAAAACAGCTGATCGATCGGCGGCGTTGCGATGTGATTTTCCCGGTAGGCGATCCCTTTCGCTTCAAGGCGCGCCTTGGTGCGCGCGAAATCCTTGGCGAGAAACGCGAAATGGTCGAAAGGGCCGGTGTCCTCGGAGCCGCCGCCGCCGATGGCCGCGCTCTTCGGCACGATGTGAACGACCGGCACCGCGCCCAAGTACATCCAATATCCCGGGAAGGAAAGATCGGGGCGAAACCCGACTTCGAGGCCGAGGATCTCGCGGTAGAAATCGCGTGCCGCTTCGAGATCCTCGCTTTGCACCGTCACATGATGAAGAGCGGCGAGAGACATGGCGTGAAACCCTCCTTTTTTTCATTGCCAGAACCTAACGCTTTCCGCCCGGCCCGTCGATGGATCGCGGCAGGAGCGTAAAGGCGCAACGATTCGCGCGCCGCAATAACCGCTTTTTGTGGCGCGGGGCCAAAGGCCGGCGCAACCCGCGGCGCTTTCTCCCCTGAAGAAAAAGGCCCGCGGCCGCCGTGTTCGCAGCCGGCGCCAAAGGCTATAGTTTCCCCATGCGTCTTCTCTACCACCATCCGCTTTCTCCCCCTTCGCGCAAGGTGCGCCTCGTTCTCGGCGAGAAGACCCTCGAATTCGCGCTCAGAACCGAAAGGGTTTGGGAGCGGCGTCCCGAATTTCTCGCCTTGAACCCGGCCGGCGAACTGCCCGTTCTGATCGAGCCCGGAGGGACCGTCCTTTCGGGGAGCGGGGCGATCGTCGAATATCTCGACGAGGTCTATCGCGAGCGCATCCTGATCGGCATCAACCCTGTCGACCGTGCCGAGGTGCGGCGCCTTTGCGCCTGGTTCGACGTCAAGATGAACGCGGAGGTGACGGAAAACCTGCTCGGCGAAAAGATCATGCGGCGGCTCGAAAAAAAGGGCCAGCCGAACTCCATGGCGATCCGCGCGGGACATGCGAACCTGCCGCATCATCTCGACTATATCGGCTATCTCGTCGAACGCCGACGCTGGCTCGCGGGCGACCATTTCTCGATCGCCGACATCACCGCGGCCGCCCATCTGTCGAGCCTCGATTATCTCGGCGACGTCCCATGGGAGGAACACGAGCCGGCAAAGGAATGGTATGCCCGCATCAAGTGCCGGCCGAGCTTCCGCCCTCTTCTCGCTGATGCCATAGCGGGCCTGTCGCCGCCCGCGCATTACCCCGATCTCGATTTCTGAGGAGTCCGGACGAGACCGCTTTCAGGGCCTTTTCGCCGCCTTTCCCGCGGCCGCCGGCTTTTCCTTCCCGAGCCGCGCGAGATTGGCGGCGGCGGCTTCGGCCGCGGCGCTTTTGGGGGCGAACTTCAGGATCCGGCGCCAGTCCGCGCGCGCTCCGGCGATGTCGCCTTCGAGACGGCGGATATTGCCTCGCTCCAAAAGCGCCGGCAAAGAACGCGGCGATAGCGCGAGAGCCTTGTCGGCATCGGCGAGAGCGGGGCCGAGCCGGCCCAAAGCGCGATAGGCCGAAGCGCGATAGATGAGGGCGTCGAGACGTTTCGGATGCTTTTCGAGGACGCGGTCGAGGTCGCCCACGGCGCCCCCGAAATTGCCGCTCATCGCCTCGACCTGCGCGCGATCGACGAGAATCCCGGGATCGTTCGGCAAAAGGGTCAAAGCCGCGCCGAGGTCGGCGGTGGCGCGCACGGTGTCTGCCGCCATCAGCCACGCTTCTCCCCCTTGATCGAGAAGATGAGCCCTGAGCGAACGGGGCGCCTTCGTCTTGCCGATCTCGGCGGCAAGGCGATCGAAAAGGAGCGCCGCTTTCTTGTATTTTCCAAGGCCGAAATAGGCGGCGGCCGCGCAATGTTCGGCCGGGTGCGCGCCGCCCGCCCTCTCCCAGGCCCTGGCGAAAAATCGCGCCGCCTGCGGGTGCTTGCTCGCGAGATCGAGGCAGTGCTTGTAGGTTGCCGCCTCCTCTGCCGCCGAAGGAGGCGCCGGCGTTGCCGCGCAAACCTCTGCCGGCGCGACAACCACCGTCAAAAGAGCGACGCAATAAAGGAGCCGGAACATCCCTTTCCTTTCCTCCTTCGGTCCTATCGCGCGGAGAAGAGAGATCCCTTTTTTGCCGTTTTTGCGGCAGACTGGGGTTTTCGCTGCCGCCTTTTTCCTCATGCCGGTCTTGCCGCCTCATCTCTTCTGCTTCGGCTTCGGCTATAGTGCGCGCGCTCTTGCCCGCCGCCTCCTCTCGCAAGGCTGGCGCATCACCGGCACCTGCCGCAGCGCAGAATCAGAGGAAGCCCTGCGGGCCGAAGGAGTTGCCACCCAACTTTTCGGTCCCGGCCGGCCTTTCCCTTCTTCCGCCTTTGCCGGAGCCTCTCATATTCTCGTTTCGATCCCTCCGCAAAAGGAAGGCGATCTCGTCCTCGATACTTACGGCAAAGAAATCGCCGCCCTCGAAAGCCTCGCCTGGCTCGGCTATCTCTCGTCGACCGCCGTTTATGGGGACCAAGGCGGCGGCTGGGTCGATGAGAGTTCGCCCCTTTTGCCGAAGAGCCTGCGCGCGCGGCAAAGGGCCTCTGCCGAAGAGGGGTGGCTTTCCTTGAAGCGGGAGCGCGGCCAGCCGGTTCACATTTTCCGCCTCGCCGCGATCTACGGGCCCGGGCGCAGCGCCTTCGAGGCTTTGCGCGCGGGAACAGCCAAACGCATCGACAAGCCGCAACAGCTTTTCTCGCGCATCCATGTCGAGGATCTTGCCCGGCTCCTCGAGGCCTCGATCGCCCGGCCGCGTCCGGGCGCCGTTTACAATGTCGCCGACGACGAACCGGCCGCCCCCGAGGCGGTCGTCCTTTACGCCGCGCGGCTTTTGGGCGTGCCGCCGCCCCCTCTTCTTCCTCTCGAAAAGGCCGCCCTTTCGCCTTTGGCAAAAAGCTTTTACGACGACAACAAGCGGGTGCGGAACGATCTCATCAAAAAGGAATTCTCTTTTCGCCTCGGCTATCCCGATTATCGCGCCGGGCTCGCCTCGATCCTCCATTCGCCAGAGATTTCTTGCCGAAAGCCCCGCGCTCGGTCATCGTCGTCGAAACAGAAGTCGCGCGAAGGGAAGGAGAAATGCCCATGACCCGTTACAATGTCCTCATCATGGGAGCGTCCTACGGCTCTCTCTTGGCGACAAAACTTCTCTTCGGCGGCCACCGGATAAAGCTCATCTGCCTTCCCGCGGAAGTCGAGGCCATCAACACCGAGGGCGCGCGCGTGCGCCTGCCGGTGCGCGGGCGCAAGGAGCCGATCGAACTCGATTCGAGAAAGCTTCCGGGAAGCCTTTCCGCGGCCGGGCCCTCCGAGGTCGATCCCCGGGACTACGATCTCGTCGCGCTGGCGATGCAGGAGCCGCAATATCGCTCTCCCGGGGTGCGCGAACTTCTCGACGCCGTGGCGAGAGCGAAAAAGCCCTGCCTTTCGATCATGAACATGCCGCCCCTTCCCTATTTGAAACGCATCCCGGGGCTCGACACCGAGGCGCTCAAAAGCTGTTACACCGACAGCAGCGTGTGGAACAATTTCGAGCCCGGCCTCGTCAGCCTTTGCAGCCCCGACCCGCAGGCGATCCGCCCGCCCGGAGAAAAGATCAACGTCCTGCAGGTCACCTTGCCGACGAATTTCAAGGCCGCGCGTTTCGAATCCGAGGCCTATACGCAAATGCTGCGCCAGATGGAGGCCGATCTGAACGGCTTTCTTAGCGAGCTGCAGCCCGGCCCCGCGCCGCCGGTCAATCAACACGCTGCGCCGCCGCAACAGCGCACGCGCGCTGCGGCGGCTGCTGTTCCTTCGGAACCTTCGGCCGCTTCTCCTCCGGCAGCATCCTGATCGCCTCCCCTCTGGATTATATCTCCTGGAGCAGCGCGGCGTCAAATCGGCCAGCCGGGGGAGGCCGAGCCGGCGGCGGACGTGTTTCGACCCGGCCGGCGCGGCAGCCTAGCCTCGCCGCCCCGGGAGCGGTATAATCGAGGCAGGCCCAGGAAGCGGTTCGGGACGGCCCCCGGGCCATTTAATCCGGGACATGGCCGACCGACGCTTTTCGACACCACGACCACGCGGCAAAGGAGTTGAAGCCAGGCCCTATGCAGGCATTATCCCCGGAGCATCCTCCCCTCTCCGTGCGCCAGCGGGTGCGGCTGCGCTGGGAGAGTCTGGGCGTGTGGCTGGAGCTCATGCGCAATCTCGCCGTGCGGGACGTGGAGACCCGCTACAAGCACTCCCTGCTGGGCCTTTACTGGAC
>JAJYIC010000108.1:0-1994 GCA_021790295.1 Pseudomonadota bacterium
GGGAAAGGCGGCCTTCCCCAAGACGGCAAGGTGATCGAGGATCGCCGTTCGCTCGCCTGAGATCGAGACAAGTGACGGCAACGCCCATAGCTGAGGCGGATCGAGGGTGAACGGACCCGAACTTTTTGCCGATGCCCTCGCCTGCCGGCGCGGCGAGAGGCTTTTATTCGCGGACCTTTCCTTTCGCCTTGGCGCGGGCGGGGCGGTGTTCGTCTCCGGCCCCAACGGCAGCGGCAAATCGAGCCTTTTGCGCCTTCTCGCCACTCTCATCCCGGCGGCGGAAGGCCGGCTCTTGTGGGGCGGGGCGCCGGTCGAAAAAGACCTCGCAGCCTACCGCCAAAACCTTCACTATCTCGGCCATCAGGACGCCATAAAACCGGCCTTGAGCCCGCGCGAGACGCTCCTTTTTGCGGCCGCGCTGCGCGGCGTGGCCGCCGCTCGTTCGGCGGTCGAGGAGGCGCTCGCGGCCTTTGCTCTCGAAAACTTGGCCGATTGGCCGAACCGCTGGCTTTCGGCGGGGCAGCGCCGTCGTCTTGCGCTTTCGCGCCTCATGGTTGCGCCCGCCCCGCTTTGGCTCCTCGACGAGCCTTTCGCCTGTCTCGACCCCGAAAACCAGAAGCGTCTCGAAGCGGCGTTGCGGGCCCACCGCGAAAAGGGCGGGCGGGTGATCCTCGTCAGCCATTCGGCGGACCCTCTCGAAGGCGCGCAAAAAGTCGAACTCGGGCGCAAGAAGGAACAAACGCCGTGACCCCCGAGAAGCGCGCCCGCGCGCGCTTTTCAGGGCCGCAAAGAATCGGGCGATCGCGGGGTTTCGGTTGAGCGGCATGAAGAGAGAGGCCTATTTGTGGCAGAGGCGATGACCGGAGCCTTTTGGGGGCTTGTCCGCCACGAACTGCGCCTTGCCTTGAGGCAAGGCAGCGACACCGGGATCGTGCTCGGTTTTTTTGTTCTGGCGGTCGTGCTTTTTCCGTTCGGGGTCGGTCCCGAACCGGCCCTTCTGCGCCGGGTCGGGGTGGGGATCGTCTGGGTTGCGGCGCTTCTCGCCGCGCTGCTTTCGCTCGACCGGCTTTATGCGGCGGATTTCGAGGACGGCGGGCTCGATCTTCTCGCGCTCTCTGGTCTTCCGCTCGAACTCGTCAGTCTCGCCAAAGCCGCGGCGCATTGGTTGACGACGGGGTTGCCGCTCACCCTTCTTTCGCCTCTTCTTGCCCTTCTCGTCAACGTCGCGTCGCAAAAGATCCCGTTTCTCGCGCTTTCCCTTCTCATCGGGACGCCGGGTTTGAGCTTGATCGGCAGTCTTGCCGCGGCTCTCGTTTTGGGGGCGAGGCGCCAGGGGGTACTGCTTTCGCTTCTGGTTCTTCCGCTTTATGTGCCGCCTCTCGTTTTCGGGGCGGCGGCGGCTGCGGGCAGCGGCGGGGTCAAGACAAATCTTCTCCTTCTCGGCGCGCAAAGCCTTGCCGCTTTCTCTCTCGCGCCTTGGGCGGCGGCGGCGGCCTTGCGCCAGGCGCTCCGATGAGAAAAGAGAAAAGGAGGGCGCAGGTGCGACTCCATTGCCTCTGACAGGATCGGGCGATTTCGCCTAGATTGAGGGCCATGGCGACGCGGGCGAAGCAATGAACAAACGGCTTTTGAGCCCGGCGCAATTTCTTCGCTTGAGTGCGAGGCTTCTCGTTCCCTTCGCCTCTTTTGCCGCGCTTCTCATCGTTATCGGGCTTTTTTTGGCGCTTTTCGTGGCCCCTCCCGATTATCAGCAGGGCGAGGCCGTGCGCATCATGTATGTTCACGTTCCCTCGGCCTGGATGGCGCTCGCCGTCTATCTGTTTCTTGCCGCCGCGAGCGCGGTGGCGCTCGTGTGGCGCACTCCCTTGGCCGATATCGCGGCCGAGGCGGCGGCCCCGATCGGCGCCGCCTTCACTTTCGTGTGCCTCGTTTCGGGTTCTCTCTGGGGGCGTCCGATGTGGGGGACGTGGTGGGTTTGGGACGCCCGTCTGACC
>JAJYIC010000108.1:2004-7844 GCA_021790295.1 Pseudomonadota bacterium
CTCTTTTTCCTGTATCTCGGCTATATCGCCCTCGTTGACGCTTTCGACGACCCGCAACGCGGCACCCGCGCCGCTTCGGTTCTGGCGGTCGTCGGCGTCGTCAATCTGCCGATCATCAAGTTTTCGGTCGACTGGTGGAACACGCTCCATCAGCCGGCAAGCGTTTTGCGTCTCGGCGCGCCCGCGATCTATCTTTCGATGCTCCTCCCCCTTTTCGTGATGGCGGCGGGTTTCGGCTTTCTCTTTGCCGCCCTTCTTCTGGTGAGGATGAGGACTCTCCTTTTCGAGCGGCGCTTGCGCGCGGCGCGCCTCAATGAGGCAGAGGCGCCTTTGGCGCGCGAGCTGATGACCGCCGAGGGCGGGCGGTGAGCGCTCTCGCCCGCTTTCTCGCGATGGGCGGGTATGCGGTGTTCGTGTGGCCGGCTTACGCCGTCGCGCTTTTTGTCCTTGGCGGCCTCGTTCTCGCCTCTCTGCGCCGGTATCGTTCGAGCCTGCGCGCTCTCGAAGCGCTCGAACGGCGCCGGGAGAGAAGGCCTTGACCCGCAAAGGACAGCGTCTCGTCTTTCTTCTGATCGGGCTTGCGGCGCTCGGCGGAGCGACGGCGCTCGTCCTTTCGGCGATGGGCGACAATCTCGTTTTTTTCTATACCCCGAGCGAACTCGAGGCGCACCCGCGGGCGGCGGCGGAAAGGGTGCGCATCGGCGGCCTCGTTGAAGCCCACAGCCTTCAAAAGGATGGCACCGCCGTCTCCTTCCGCATCACCGACGGCAAGACCGATATCGAAGTCCATTATCGCGGGGTTCTGCCGGACCTTTTCCGCGAAGGGCAGGGGGTTGTCGCCGAAGGCCGGCTTCAGGCCGACGGCGATTTCCGCGCCGCCACCGTGCTTGCCAAGCACGACCAGTACTACATGCCGCGCTGGGTCGCGAAGGAACTCAAAAAGAACGGCAATGAAGGATTAGAGGCCGCACTTCCGCCGCCCCACCATTTCCATTTGGCGCGGCCTTGATGGCGCCCCGAAGCCTTCAGGGCTTGCGATTTTCGCTTTCCGCCGTCGCCAGATAACGGGGAAGGTCGCGCCAGCCGTAACCGGCCGCCTCGACAAAGGCGCCGCCGACCGCAAAGCGTTTGCGGCTGACCTCGCGCCCGCCGAGGCGCGCGTAGAAAAAGCGCGAGGGATTGGCGGCAAGAACCCAGATGATCGCCGAATTGCGGCCGCGCGCGACAAGACGCGCGAAAAGCGCGCATAAAAGGCGCCGCCCGATCCCCCGGTTCTGCCAATCCGGCGCGACGTAAAGCGTAAACACCTCGCCCGCATAACCGCGATCGCCGCGGTTCGACCCGCAACTCCCGAATCCGACGATCGCTCCCCCTTCATGAACCGCGACGAGGACATCCCCCGGCTCCAGAATGATCGCCTCCTTCCAGGCGAGTTCGCGGCGCTGGCGGGAGAGGCCGAGAAGATAGCTGTGAGGCAGCATGCTGGGATAGGTCTCGCGCCAAGTCTCGACATCGAGTCGAGCGATGCCGCGCGCCTCAGCCGGCTGCGCCGGACGGATGGTGATCTCGTCCATAGGGCCGATTGTGCGCTCTTTCGCGCCCTTTGGGGAGGGCGCTCTGGCGCGACTATTTGTGCCGTGCCCCTTGGCGTCTCGAAGGCTATCATCGGAGAATGAAAAACCTTCGCGTTTGCGCTCTTGTCTTGCCTCTCCTTTTTCTTGCCGCGCCGGCGGGAGCGGCGGGAAAGCCCGCCCCTGCGGCTCCCCATCCCGTGCCAAAGGAGATTCATCTGCGGCATCTGGGCGGCGCCGGGGAGTGGCAGGCCTACGCCTTCCGCGAGAAATCGGGGCCCGTCTGCTATCTCGTCGGCAGTCCGATCAAAACCGAGCCCAAAGCCCTCAAACGCAAACGCCCCGTGGCGATGGTCACGCACCGGCCGGACGAGCACGTCTTCAACGTCGTCAGTTTTACCGAATTCTATCCTCTCAAATCGGGAAGCGACGTTTCGCTCGATGTCGGCGGCACCGATTTCGATCTTTTCAGCCACGGCGACACGGCCTGGTCGCGCAGCTCCGATACCGACAAGACCATCGTCGAAGGGATGGCCAAAGGCCGTGAGGCGATCGTCAAGGCGACCCCGCGAAAAGGGCCGCAGACGGCCGACACCTATTCTCTGATCGGCTTTACGAAGGCGCTTTCCCTGATCGACAAGGCTTGCGGCGTCGAACGCTGAAAAGAGCGCAACGCGCCGGCGTGGCAGAGGCTGAAGCCCCAGCCTATATTGGGCGAGTCATGCCGATCGACCGGGCGCAAGATGGGCGCTGAAAACCTCCTCGGCCTGGGGCGGGCGGAGCTTGCCGCCGAGCTTTCTCTGCTCGGAGCCGAGCCCTTGCGCGCCCGCCAGCTCTGGCACTGGATCTATTGCCGCGGGGCCACCGATTTCGCCCTGATGACGACCCTCGGCAAAGGCTTGCGCGAAACCCTCGCCGCCTCTTTTGCTCTCGCCCGGCCCGGCATTTCGCGCGAAACGCAATCGCGCGACGGAACCCGCAAATGGCTTCTCGCCTTCGCCGACGGCGAAGAGGTCGAGACCGTTTACATCCCCGAAGAGGATCGCGGCACGCTTTGCGTTTCGGTCCAGGTCGGTTGCACGCTCAACTGCACTTTCTGCCGTACCGGGACGCAGGCTCTCGCGCGCAATCTGGGGCCCGGCGAGATCATCGGGCAGGTGATGATCGCGCGCGACGCGCTCTCGGATTGGCCTTTGCCGCGGGAAGAAGGGCGCAAGGGAGCGCCGGCCCGCGGGCGCGACCCTGCCGCGCTTTCAAACCTCGTTCTGATGGGCATGGGCGAACCGCTTTTGAATTACGAGAACGTCGCCGCGGCCCTAAAGATCATCATGGACCCCGAAGGTCTTGCGATCTCGCGGCGCAAGATCACGCTGTCGACCGCGGGCGTCGTGCCGATGATGCGCCGTTGCGGCGAAGAACTCGGCGTCTCTCTCGCCGTCTCCTTGCATGCCGCCAGGGACGAGATCCGCGACCGCCTCGTTCCTCTCAACCGCAAATACCCGATCGCCGAGCTTCTCGATGCTTGCCGGAACTACCCCGGGGCGAAAAACGCCCGGCGTATCACTTTCGAATATGTCATGCTGAAAGGGATCAACGACAGCTTGGGCGACGCGCGCGAACTCTTGCGCCTCATCGCCGGGATACCGGCCAAGGTCAATCTCATCCCGTTCAACCCTTGGCCCGGCGCTCCTTACGAGTGTTCGAGCGAGGCGGCCATCAAAAGGTTTTCGGATATCCTCTTTGCCGCCGGCTATTCGGCTCCCGTGCGCACGCCGCGCGGCCGCGATATCGAGGCCGCTTGCGGGCAGCTCAAATCGGCAAGCGCGAGACCGCGCGCCCGCCCGGCGGCCTGAGGAGGCAGGACAGATTGGGACGCGCGCCAAAAGCCGCGGCTTGCCGTGAGGGATCGATGAAAGAGAGCGTCAGAAAGGTTGTTCTTGCTTATTCGGGGGGGCTCGACACTTCGGTCATCCTCAAATGGCTTCAGGAAACCTACGGCTGCGAGGTCGTCGCTTTCGCCGCCGATCTGGGACAGGGGGAGGAACTCGAAGCGGCCCGGCTAAAGGCGCAAAGCCTCGGCGCGGGCGCCATATTCATCGAGGATCTGCGCGAAGAGTTCGTGCGCGATTTCGTCTTTCCGATGTTCCGCGCCAACGCCCTTTACGAAGGCGCCTATCTTCTCGGCACGGCGATCGCGCGGCCTTTGATCGCCAAACGCCAGATCGCAATCGCGCGCCTCGTCGGCGCCGACGCCGTGGCCCACGGCGCCACCGGCAAGGGCAACGATCAGGTCCGCTTCGAACTCGCCTATAGCGCTCTCGCTCCCGATCTCAAGGTGATCGCGCCGTGGCGGCTGTGGGATCTCTCCTCGCGCGCGGCGCTTCTCGACTATGCGCAAAAACACCGGATCCCGATCGCCAAGGACAAGCTCGGCGAAGCGCCCTTTTCGGTCGACGCCAACCTTCTCCATGTCTCGACCGAAGGCAAGGCGCTCGAAGACCCGTGGCAGGAGCCGCCGGAACATATCTTCAGCCGCACCGCGGCCCCTGAATCCGCTCCCGACCGCCCGCTCCGGATCGAAATCGCGTTCGAAAAGGGAGACCCCATTGCCGTCGATGGCGAAAGGCTTTCGCCGGCCTCTCTCCTCGCCCGCCTCAACGCTTTGGGCGGCGAACACGGGATCGGGCGGGTCGATCTCGTCGAGAACCGCTTTGTCGGCATGAAATCGCGCGGGGTTTACGAAACCCCGGGCGGAACCCTTCTTCAGGCCGCCCACCGCGCGGTCGAAAGCCTCTGCCTCGACCGCGGCGCCCAGCATCTCAAAGACGAACTGATGCCGCGTTACGCCGAACTCGTCTACAACGGCTTCTGGTTTGCCCCCGAACGGCTGATGCTGCAGGCGGCGATCGACAAAAGCCAGGAGAATGTCGAGGGAGTGGCGCGGTTGAAGCTTTATAAAGGCGGGGTCACGCTCGCCGGCCGCAAATCGGCGAAAAGCCTTTACAGCCAAGAACATGTGACCTTCGAAGAGGATAGCGTCTACGACCAGAGCGACGCCGAAGGCTTTATCCGCTTGAACGCCTTGCGGCTACGCCTTGCGGCCAAACGCGGCTGATCGCCGCAAGGCCTGAGCGGCGAAGGCCGGGACGAGGGCTTTACCTTATCCGCGCGCGGCCCTTTTTCTCGAAGGGCGAGGAGGGCCCGAGCAAAAGGCCGGGCCCGGCGGGCGGCGCCGCGAAAGAGCGGGGTCGGATGGGGAGGCGCCCCGGAACGGGCAGGACGCAGGCCCCTATCCTCTCCCCTCTATCAGCCGATCAGACGTCGTAATAAAGGAAGAATTCGTAAGGGTGCGGGCGCAGGCGCATCTCGTCGACCTCGCGCGTTCTCTTGTACTCGATGTAGGTCTCGATCACGTCTTTTGTGAAGACGTCGCCTTTCAACAGGAAGTCGTGATCGCGTTCGAGGGCAAAAAGCGCCTCGTCGAGAGAGCCCGGCGTCGATGGGATCCGCGCCAGTTCCTGCGCAGGCAGATCGTAAAGGTTCTTGTCGATCGGTTCTCCGGGGTCGAGGCGGTTCTGCACCCCGTCGAGCCCCGCCATCAGCATTGCGGAAAAGGCGAGATACGGGTTGCAGGCGGGGTCGGGGCAGCGGAACTCGACGCGTTTCGCTTTCGGGTTCGGCGTATACATCGGGATGCGGCAGGCCGCCGAGCGGTTGCGCTGCGAATAGCCGAGGTTGACCGGGGCCTCGAAACCGGGGACGAGGCGGCGGTAAGAGTTGACGGTCGGTGCGCAGATCGCGAGAAGAGCCGCGGCGTGCTTCAAGAGCCCGGCGATGTAATGGCGCATCATCGCGCTCGAACCGGCATAACCGTCGCCGGCGAAAAGCGGCTTTTCCCCTTGCCAGATGCTCTGGTGGACATGCATGCCCGAACCGTTGTCGCCGTAAAGAGGCTTCGGCATAAAGGTCGCAGTCATCCCCCGCCGCTTCGCCACATTCTTGATGATGTATTTGAAGATCATGACGTTGTCGGCCATGCGCGTGAGCGGGGCAAAGCGCATGTCGATCTCGCCCTGGCCGCCGGTTGCGACTTCGTGATGGTGGGCTTCGACGCGGATGCCGATGTCTTCCAGAAGACGCACCATTTCCGTGCGCACGTCCTGCAAAAGATCGGCGGGAGGAACCGGGAAATAGCCTTCCTTTGGCCGCAGGATATGGCCCTGGCCGGGGCCTTCGCGCCTGGCCGCGCTCCAGTTCGCCTCGACGGCG
>JAJYIC010000109.1 GCA_021790295.1 Pseudomonadota bacterium
CTTGAAACAGCAGCCGAGTCGCGGTGCCCGGCGAGCGCGGTCCAAGGCGCGCCGCGAAAATCCCGCGCGCAGGACCGCGGAGGCGCACGAGCCTTTCTCCCGCGGCGATCCTCTGGCCGTCAGCGGTAAGGCGCTCGAACGCGATCTGCGAGTCGATCAGTTCGAAAGCGAGGAGGGCCACTTCGAGGCCGGCCTGAACCCCGTCGCGGCGCGCGGCGATGACCGCCTCCACCTTCGCCCCTTGGGGCACGATCGCGTCGCTCGTGATGTCGCCGGCGCGGCCCAGATCTTCGAGGAGCGCCGCCCGCACCAAAGGCTCCGAAAGAAGACGCAACGTCATCGCAAGGGTCCGGGCAGATCCTAGCCGAGCGCCAGCATGCGTTCGACCGCCGCGCGCGCGCGCGCCGCGATCTGCGGCTCGATCTCCACCTTATGCTCCATCCTTTCGAGAGCCCGGCGTATGTTCGAAAGCGTGATCCGCTTCATATGCGGGCAGAGATTGCAGGGACGCACAAATTCGAGATCGGGATGCTGGAGCGCGACATTGTCGCTCATCGAGCATTCGGTGAGGAGAACGACGCGCGCCGGCCGATGCTTGCCGACATAACCCGCCATCGCCGCCGTCGAACCGGCAAAGTCGCATTCCGCAACGACCTCGGGCGGGCATTCGGGATGGGCCAGGATTAGGATCCCCGGATAACGGGCGCGGAACTCGCGGATATCTTCGGCGCTAAAGCGCTCGTGGACTTCGCAGCGCCCTTTCCAGGCGATGATCTCGACCGTGGTCTCTTTTGCGGTGTTGCGCGCGAGATATTCGTCGGGGAGCATGATCACGGTTTTGGCGCCGAGAGCCTCGACGATCTTTTTCGCATTGCCGGAGGTGCAACAGACGTCGCTCTCCGCCTTGACCGCCGCCGAGGTGTTGACATAGCTGACGATCGGCACCCCCGGGTGGGACTGCCGCAAAAGCCTTACATCCGCGCCCGTGATCGAAGAGGCGAGCGAACAGCCCGCTTCGAGATCGGGGATGAGGACGGTCTTTTCCGGGTTCAACAGTTTTGCCGTCTCGGCCATGAAATGAACCCCGGCGAGGACGATGACCGGCTTATCCGTGCGCGCCGCCTCGCGCGCCAGCGCAAGACTGTCGCCGACGATGTCCGCGACCGTGTGGAAGATGTCGGGGGTCTGGTAATTATGGGCGAGGATCACCGCATTCCTTTGCCCCTTCAGCGCGAGGATCCGGGCGATGTCCGGGGCCAAGATCGGCCACTCGAACGGGGGGATGTGGCGCTCGACGCGGCGATAGAGATCGGAAAGCGGCAAGGCGGTTTCGAGGGTGTCCTGCATTGGCGGCCCTTTCTTATACTCAATATGAGCATTACTGCGTCCCGAGAAAGCCGGACCAAACCGGCCCGGCTCTCCCATGTGCTGATTTTGAGTATAAGGCTCTCCGCTCCCCTGTCAAGCAAGGGCGCGGCGGCCCGCGCGCAGATGAAGCCCGGGCGCCGGGCGTTCGCGCAAAACCTCGCGGCGGAAACGGACAAGACGCGCCGGACGGCCTCCCGTATCGAGGCTCACCCCGCCGGTTTCCTCGACGAGGCCTTGCTCGGAGACGAGACGGCGGAAATTCTGCTTGTGAAGGCGCACTCCCAAAAGCGCCTCGACCGTCCGTTGCAAGTGCAAAAGCGTAAAGGCGGGCGGCATCAGCTCGAAAATCAAAGGCCGGTATTTGATCTTGCCGCGCAGCCGCCCGATCGCGGTGGCGAGAATGCGGCGGTGATCGACCGCCATCGGCCGCCCGACCCCTTCCCCGCCTTCGGCAAAGGGCGCGCCTTCGAGATCCCTTTGCCGTTCGGGAATGAGGCCGGCCTCGTAAAGAAGCTCGTAGCGTTCGAGAACTCCCTCCTCGTTCCATGACGGCGACCCGAGGGCAAAGGCAAGACCGAGGCGCTCTTGCCGCAAACGCGCCTCGGCGTCGCCCGGGGCCTCGCGCGCCCAACCGAGGAGATCCGCCTCGATCCGGTCGAGCGCGCCGGGCCTGCCCTGGCGCCAATCCTCCCAAGGAAAATACCGGTACCAGCCCTGCCACACCGCTTCTCCGGCGAAGTCGGGTTCGGCTTCGCGCACAAGAGCCAGATACGCAACCGTGAGGCTTCGTCCCGAAGGAGCGTCGCCGCATTCGACGCGGTCGCGGTCGCCGAAAGTGTAGAGCTGTTCGACATAACCGAGCTTCTGCCCGGTCTGGCGCGCGACCCAGGCGCGAAGGCCCTTTTCGAGGGTCCTATGCTCGACTTCGAGGGGGCCGGAGGGTAGAGCCTCGCTCTCTTCGCGGAAACGCAAGGTCAAGACGCGCGGCTCGAGGGCGGAAGCGGCGATGATCGCCGCGCAAAGGCGTATCGAAAGAAGAGAAGCGAAATCGACGCCGCCGCGAGGTTTTTGCATCCGCCACGTTCACCGCAATTTCGCCGCTCGATTCAATATGGTGCGCCGGGCGCCGTCGCCCCAGGGAGGATCGGGCAGGGCGCCCTAAGATCGCGCTCTGCGCCGAGAAAATCGAGGGCGGCCCGCAAAACCTCTTGCGGGCTTTTGGCCGTGGTGTCGAGGACGCGCGAAGGGATGCCGGCAAAGGCCCGCAAAGCGCGGTTCCTTTCTCCGCCCGCCCGTTCGAAAAAGCGCAACGTCTCCGCATACTGGGCGCGGATGAATGATGCGGTTTCGTACTTGTCGCGGTGTGGGGCGTTTTCGAGCCGGCGGAAAGCGATTTCCGGATCGGCGACAAGGCAGATCTGGGCCGAAGGCCGTTCGAGCTCGCGGCTGCGCAAAAGCGCTTCGGTCTGCCGGTAACCGACCCCTTGCACGCGGCCGAAGATGAAGTTGTCCATCCATCCGCGTTGCGAGACAAGGCCCCTGCCTTTCCGCCGCCAGTCCCTGATCCGATAATTCGCAAGGCGCGCATCGGCGGCGAAGATGAGCCGGTCCGTATGCACGTCGCCAAACGGCGCTCCTCCTCCGGAACGCCGCAAAGAAGGGTGGACAAAATCGTGATACGGCAGGCGAAAGGGCCGTGCCCCGCAAGTTGCGGCAAGGCCGCGCACGAGCGTCGTCTTGCCCGCGCCGTCAAGGCCCGTAACGACGACCCAGGTGCCGGGAAGAAAGAAAAAGGCCTCGACCGGGCGGGAAGCGGATCGATCAGCGCCAAAGGGGGCGCCGTCGGGGGGCACGGCCCCCTTCCCCGGCGCCTGCGAAAGCGGTTTGAGGATCATGGTCTCGATAAAGCCCCCCTTTTCGTTATAAGCGGTTTATGGGCCGTCTTTCGGGCTCGATAGTGCCTGCCGCGGCCCTTCGAGGAAAGGCGTGCCTTCACCCCCGCTCTGTTGCGGGCCGCGCCCGGTCGGGGCGGAACTTGGTTTCGGGCTTGAGCCCGCGGCGGCGCTCTTTGGCGCTGATGCGGCCGTTTTCGAGATAAAGCCCGCGCACCGCGCGGGAGGCCGCCTCGTCCCAAACCTGGAGCCAGTCGCCGAGGCTGTAGCCGTGCCAGGGCTCTTGCGGGCGCAGCAGAGGCAAGCCCAGTTCCTCCCAAATCGCCTTCGCGCGCTCCATGTATTCGCGTTTGGGGAGTGCGAGAGGAGGCATCTTCCCTTTCATCGTCGCATCGATGAGGAGCGTTGAATCCTCTCCCCCCTCGCTTTCGCGCTTCGGCCCGTGGCCCTCTCCGCGGTGCGGCAGGATGGCGACGTCTTCGACCGGATTGGCGCGGTAGGCGAGAGCCCAAAGGAGCGCGTCGGCGTTCTCGGGAGCGATGTCGTCATCGACCGCGATGGTGATCTTCCCGCAATCGCCTTTGAAAAAGGCGGCGCTGCGCAAAGCCCGCCAGACCTCGGTTCTGGGCATCCCCCGTTCGAGGGTAACGATCACCACCCGCAACAGCCCGGTCAAAGGCTCGTGCAGAGACACCTTTTTCACCCCGCGTATGCCGAGCGCGTCGCGAAGATGAGAGAGGAACAAAGGTTCGTAAGCGATCTTTTTGATAACGCTCGATTCGCTCGGCGCAAGCTGGCTGATGTAGGAAGGAATGACGGGATCGCGGCGCATGGTGATCGCGCTCACTTGCATCGGCATGTTGTATTCTTCGAGCGCGACATGGCCGTGCGACTCGCCGAAAGGCGCCTCGGGTTCGACAAATTCGGTATCGATCAATCCTTCGATCACGATCTCGCTTTCGGCGGGGACGAGAAGGGGTACGCTGCGCGCGCGCACGACCTGGATGGGAGCGCCGGCAAGGCCGCCCGCGACCTCGATCTCGTCCATCCCGATAGGCAGCTTTTGCGGGCCCATAAAGGCGACAAAAGGGGGGCAGCCGAGAACGATCGCGCAGGGCATGAAACGCTCGCCGCGCTTCTGATGGGAAAGGTAATGGAGATAGCCTCCGGCGCCGCCGACCCGGGTCGCCATGCGCAAGACGAGCCGGTCGCTCGCTTTGAGCGCGGCGCGATAGGTGCCCATGTTCTGGACCCCCGTCTCCGGATCGCGGGTGATGACATTGGTCGCGGTCAAGGTCGGCGCGCTGTCGAAACCCGGCGTGGAGATGGGGATCGGCAAAAGGTCGAGCCCCTTGCCTGCGCCCGAAAGCGCCTCGCCTTCGATCACCACCTCCTGGCAGACGCCCCGATCGACGAGACGCGGCGGGATCGGGTTGGCGATCGCGCGCTGCCATTTCCCTCCGATCTCGGCGACAGGCGCCCCCATGCCGATACTGTAGATCTGAGGGTTTGCGGCGATCGCTCCGACCACCACCGGGATCTCGTAACGGCGTCCTTGTCCGTCGGTGATGTTGGTGAAAAGGAAGGCCTTTCTGTCCTTTTCGGCAAGCCCGCCGACAAACTGCCAGCGCACCAGAGGATGGAGTTCGCTGTCCTTGTCGATCCTGCGGTCGATCGAAAGCAGGAGCCCCTGCGCCTTCAAGCTTTGCAAATGCTCATGGAGATCGGGATAAGGCCGTTCGCAAGAGTTCATGCCTTCTCTTCCCTCAAGATTTTCCCGCCTTGTTTTGCGCCGCAGAGAGGCGCCGGCATCGGGTCATCCTTTTTCGCCTTTCGCAAGGCGCAGGCCCGACGAAAGCAGATCGCGGTGCTCGGGCTTGCGCCAGGAAAGATCGTCGACCGCCTTCGCCGGAGCGAAGGCCTCCAATCTGTCCATGATCGCGCGCGCGTCATCGAGACGGCCCAGATGGGCATAACATGCCGCGAGAAAGCGGTGCGGGACAGTCGAGGCCGGCCGTTCCTGGACCGCCAATTCGAGCATCGGCAGCGCCGCGTCGAACCTGCGGGCAAAGAAATGGGCGATGCCGTTGAGCACCGATTGCGTCCCTACGGGATCGCGAGGGCTGAGCCGCAGCGATGTTTCGATGTCCGCCAGCGCCCGGTCGGGCTCGCCCGCCATCAGCCGGAGCAGACCGCCGAGATACCATCCTCGCGCGAAACTGGGGTTGAGCGAAAGCGCGCGATCGACGAGGGCCAGCATGGCGCCGATGTCTTCGCCGAAATAGGCAAGCGCATAGGCGGCATTGGCGAGCGTTTCCGGCTCGCTCCCGGCAACGCGCAACGCTTCGCGGGCTAGATCGAGCCCTTTCTGCCGAGCGATCTGCGGATTTTCGGCCCAGCCGTCTTGATGAGCCCGCAGATGGCAGATCGCGGCCCAGGCGAGAGCCGGCCCGTAATGCGGGTCGCGTTCGATCGCCTGTTCAAGCAAGGCCAGGTTTTCACGGACCCGTTCTTTCGATATCGGCCAGAAATTCGTTACCGCGCGCAGATAAGCATCGTAAGCCCCGAGATCGCTCGTCGGCCGTTGAGCCGCCCGGCGTCTTTCGGCAACCTTCAAGGTCGGTTCTATGACCCCGGCGACGTTGAAGGCGACCCGGTCCTGGAGCTCGAACACGTCTTCCAATGAGCCGTCGAAGCGGTCGGCCCACAGATCGGCGCCGCTCTCCCCGTCGATCAGTCGCGCGGTGATGCGCACGCGCCCTCGAGCCTTCCTCACCGAGCCTTCGAGCAGGTAGCGCACGCCGAGTTCGCGCGCCGCCCGTTTCACATCGACCGCCTGGCCTTTGTAGGTAAAGCTCGAATTGCGGGCGATGACGAAAAGCCAGCGGATGCGGGAAAGCGCGGTGACGATCTCCTCGGCCATGCCGTCGGCGAAATAATCCTGCTCGGGATCGCCGCTCAGATTCTGGAACGGCAAGACCGCGATCGACGGCTTGTCGGGGAGAGAGAGCGCGGCGCCGGCCGCCGCCGGCGCGCTTTCCGGTCGCACCCGATAGACCCGGACCGGACCCGCGATGTTCTTGAGGCTGCGTTCGCCCATGTCGTCGAATGTGCAAAGGATCCGGCCGCGAACCTGGTCGCGGACGACGGCGGAAACGCAGATCCCGCCGGGCTCGGCGAGCCCTTCCAATCGCGCGGCGATATTGACCCCCTCGCCGAAGATGTCGCGCCGGTCCCGAATGATGTCGCCGAGATTGACCCCCATGCGGAACTCGATACGGCGGCTTTGTGGAACGCCCAGATTGCGTTCCGCTATCGCTTTCTGCACTGCGAGCGCGCAGCCGACCGCATCGACGACGCTGGCGAAGACGATGAGGAAACCGTCTCCGGCGGTCTTGACGATCCGCCCTTTGTGCTCCTTGACCCCCGGATCGAAGAGATCGCGCAATATCGCTTTGAGGGCCGCGAGCGTCCCCTCCTCGTCCTCTCCCATAAGACGCGAATAACCCGCGACATCAGCGGCAAGGATCGCCGCAAGACGGCGTTCGACCCGCTCTGCGATCATGGCTGCCTCCCCGGCCCGCCGCCCCGGCCTTTGCCTTTCGGTCAGCAGAGGACCGGGATGGCGGGTAGTGGCCGCCCGTCATCTTGCCCTTGCGAACGGCGGCGGGCAACGGCCGAGTCTTTCAGAGGACGATGCCGCGTTTTTTGAATGAGGCGATCTCGCCTTCCGTATAGCCGTAAAGGGCGAGGATCTCTTCGCTGTGCTGGCCGAAAGCGGGGGCGGGAGCCGGCTCGCCGCCGGGCGTCTCCGCGAATTTTATCGGCTTTGTCATCGTCCGGTAGCGCCCGACCCGCGGATGATCGAGGCTTGTCACCAGATCCTCGGCCAGGACCTGCGGATGATCGAACATGTCCTCGATCGGGCGCACGGCCGCGCAAGGGACCCTTTCGCCGAAGATCTCTTCCCATTCGCGCGCGCTTTTGCCGGCGAGCGCCGCGCGCACCAAAGGCACGAGTTCGCCCGCGTGCTGCGCGCGGCTCTTCATCGAAGCCGAGCGCGGGTCGCCTACAAGATCCGGCCGGCCGGTCAATTCGCACAAGGCGGCAAAAAAACGGTTCGAATGAACGGAAATATAAAGAAAGCCTTCCCTGGTCGGATGAATCCCGGTCAAGCCTCCGACGCCCGAGTCGCGAACGGCCTCGCGCCCTTCGCTTTCGGCCCAGATGAAACGCCCGGCCTGGATCGTCAAGGCGCTGCGCAAAAGGGAAAGGGAGAGATACTGCCCTTTGCCGCTCCTCTCGCGGTGATAAAGCGCGGCGGCGATCCCATAGGCAAGAAGCGCCGAAGTGAAATAATCGAGAACCGAGCCGAGTTGGAGCTGCGGCTTCTCCATCCCGCCGCCCTGAAACACCGCGATCCCGGAAAGGCATTGCAGGACCTGGTCGAAACCGCCCTTTTCGCAAAACGGCCCCTGGTCGCCATAGCCTGTGAGGCCGCAATAGACAAGGCGCGGGTTGAGGGCTTTGAGCCTCGGGTAGTCGATGCCGAGGCGGGCCGGGACGGAAGGGCGGAAATTC
>JAJYIC010000110.1 GCA_021790295.1 Pseudomonadota bacterium
GCGTCGATGAGGAGGTGGTAAAGCCGGCTTCGGCGGAGGTTGCGGGCCAACTGACGAAGGCATTCGCAGAGGCGCTTCCCGGGGCCGAAGCGGTCATCCTTTCCGATTATGCCAAAGGGGCGCTCAGCGAGGCGGTTCTCTTCGACGCGGTGGCAAAGGCCAAAAGCGCCGGCAAATTGATCCTCGCAGACCCCAAAAGCCGCGACTTTTCGCGCTATCGCGGGGTGACGGTCCTGACCCCCAACCGGCTCGAGATCCTCACCGCGACCGGGATCGAGTGCGGCGATGACGCCGGGATCGAAAGGGCCGGGCGCCGCGCTCTCGAAATCTGCGAAGCCGAGAGCGTTGTCGTCACCCGCGGCGCCGATGGCCTCAGCGTCGTTCCTCGCTTCGGGCCGCCCTTTCATGTGCCGAGCCGGGCGCGCGGGGTGTTCGACGTCTCGGGCGCAGGCGACACCCTCGTCGCCGCGCTCGCCCTTGCTCTCGCCGCGAAGATGCCGTTTGTCGAGGCCGCCCATCTTGCCAATGCCGCCGCCGGGGTGGTGGTCGGAAAGCCGGGAACCGCGACAGTCGGCGCGCGCGAACTCGAGGAGGCGCTCGAAGAAGAGCGCGCCGGAGAAATCTCGCACAAGATCGGAAGCCTCGATGAGGCGCTGTTGCGGATTGCCCGTTGGCGCGCGGGAGGGGCGCGGATCGGTTTTACCAACGGCTGCTTCGATCTCATCCATCCGGGCCATGTCAAGCTTCTGACGAAAGCGCGGGCGGAATGTGATCGTCTGATCGTCGGCCTCAACAGCGACTCTTCGGTCAAACGGCTCAAAGGGCCGGAAAGGCCGGTCCAGAACGAAGGGGCGCGCGCCACCGTCCTCGCCTCCTTTGCCGCCGTGGATCTCGTCGTCCTGTTCGCGGAAGAGGAGCCGATGCGGCTGATCACCGCCATACGCCCGGATCTCCTTTTCAAAGGTGCGGATTATGCGCCGCAAGATGTCGTCGGCGGCGAATTCGTCCGCTCTTACGGCGGCCGGCTTTGTCTCGTTCCTCTCGAAGCCGGAGAGAGCACGACCCGCACGATCGCGCGGATCGCAAACGGCAAAACGGCGGCCCCGCGCGAGCGAAGAAAGCGAGACGGGGAAGCGACAACGATCCGCCGCGTTAAAGGCGGAAGGCTTCGCGGCTGAAAGCGCGGGCCCCAAGCGATCGCGGGGGCCTTATCCTTCCTTTTCGCGGGCAAGAAGCAGGCGCTTGCGCTCTTTTCCCCAACGGTAGCCGGCAAGGCTTCCATCGCTTCTCCTCACCCGGTGACAAGGGACGGCGACGGCGAGGCGGTTTGCGGCGCAGGCGCGGGCGACGGCGCGCGCCGCTTTGGGCGCCCCGATGCGCTGTGCGACGGCGCCGTAACTTGCCGTCGATCCCGGCGGGATCTCGCGCAAAGCCGCCCACACCCGCCGTTCGAAGGCGGTGCCTTGGACGTCGAGAGGAAGATCGAGCCCTTGCGCCGGCGCCTCGACAAGTGCGACGACTTTCGCCACCAGACGCTCGAAGTCGCGTTCGCCTGCGCGCAGGTCCGACTTCGGAAACCGCTTTTCGAGTTCGCGCCGCAAACTCTCGCGATCCTCGCCGAAAAAGATGGCGCAAACCCCTTTTTCCGTGGCCGCCACGAGAAGGAGGCCGAGAAAGCATGTGCCGAATGCGAAACGTATCGCGACCCCCTCGCCGCCTTTCCGGAAGCGGCTCGGCGTCATCCCCAGAATCGCCGAGGAGGCGGCGTAAAATCTTCCATTGGAGTTGAAGCCGGCATTGTAGATCGCTTCGGTGACGCTCCCCGAGCGGCCGAGTTCCTCGCGCACGCGGCGCGCCCTTTCGGCCTCGGCAAAGCCTCGCGGGGTCACCCCGGTGAGGCTTTTGAAGATGCGATGAAAATGAAAACGGCTTATGCCCGCGATCTTGGCGAGGCTTTTGAGATCGGGGATCTCATCGCTCTCCTTGATGAGGCGGCAGGCTCTTTCGACCGCCAGAGCCTGCTCTTTTTCGGCCGGAGGCCCGTTCGGCCGGCAGCGTTTGCAGGGACGAAAGCCGGCTTTCTCGGCCTGCGCCGCCGAGGAGAAAAAGCGCAGATTGGCGGGGCGCGGAAGGCGCGCGGCGCAAGAAGGCCGGCAATAGACCCCGGTCGAAAGGACGCCGTAAAAGAAATGCCCGTCCGCGCTTTTGTCGCGCCGCAGAAGAGCCTGCGAACGCTCCTCTCTGCTTTCGAAAGCGGAAGGCTGCGGTTTCGCGTCTCGCAGAAGCATGGCGTCGATCCTTTGCGAAGGCCTCGTTCTCCCCGATATTTGGCGTCGGATAAGCCTGCCGCACCCCGTTTCTTGCCCGGCAATCAAAAATGCCTGGCGAAAACACCCGGCAAAAACGCCCGGCCGAAGGCAAAGGATATGCCGCGCGCGAGTGAGGGGGAGGCCTTAGCCGCCCGGAAAAGGGTTTTCGTTCGCGACGAGAGGCGCGGTTGCGATCCCGAGAGAAAGATTTGCAAGAGGCCAGGGATCCGGTGAAAGGGGACAGATCTCGATCCCGCCCGAAGGAGGGGCGCCGTATCTGACCCGTGCGAAGCCTCCTGCCCAAAGCGAAAAAAGCCGGTCGCCGCCCCGGCGGCGCGAGGAGCCGAGGGTCGAAAGGGCCAGGAGATCGATCTCTTCGGCGATGCGCGGAGGGGTTTCGGGGTCGTCGTAATAGGCCCGCATCCGCGCCTCGCTGCCGCTCACGAGGGAAAACGCGTGCCAATGAGCGACCGCGATAAGGGCGTGAACGAGATCGATCGAGGCTTCAGCGGTCTCGCCGCCGAAAAGATCGGATGCCGGGTCGATCAGGATGCGCAACCCTTGTTTTATCGACAAAGGCAGGAAAAGCGAGCTTTGTTGCGCAACGGGATCGCGTGGACGAGGCGCCGGGGCATCGCTCCCGGCGAGAGGGCGCCAAACCAGATCCACCCCCTCACCAGGCGTGGCCGAGACCTGCTCCATTTTCATTTCCTTGCTCCCTGTTCTTCCCCGGAGGGAGTATTTGGTTATATAGTCTACTGATAGAAGACAAACGCGCCGATGCGGCGAGTTGCCGCGCCCCTCAAGCGGGGCCGCTCTGCCAGACGACGGTCCCGAGGAGGGTTGCGGGCGCCGAAGGGTTCGGCTCGAAGACGAGGGCGCCCGCGCGCATCTTGTCTTCCCGCAACAATCCGCGCGAGGCCCCTGCTTCGGCAAGCGAAGAAGCGCGCGAGGCGGGATCGATCAGGAGCGTGCGCGGTATCTCAGGGTTTTTCGAGCGCGTCAAAAGCAGAAGATCGCCGTCGAGACTGCGCTCGAGAAGCCCGTAAAGAATTTCGCGTGTGCGGCGCAGAGCGAGCGGGCTTGCCGGGTCGAGCCAGAAGCGCACCGCGATCTTGCCGCGAAGAGGCAGGCTTTGCCCGGGCTCTAAAGGGCGGATGACGAGAACGGTTCCGGAGGGATAATCGAGATCGGCGCTGTCGTCGGCGATCTCGGCGGCAAAACACTCCTCGGGTGCGGCGAGGCGAGGGCCGACCTCGAGTCTTTTCCAGGGCAAAGGGCGGTCGAAGGAAGGCGGGCGAAATTCGCTGAAAGCGCCGGCGATCGCGAGCGTGATCGGCACCGTGCGCGAACCCGCCTCGCCCAAAAGCTCCGCCAGGGAAGAACCGAGGGCGGCGGCGATGCGTTTTCCGGTCGCCGGCATGATCTGTTTTGTCCCGCGTTCGAGAGCGCTGATCTCCTGTTTCGAGAGTTTTGCCGCTCTTCCAAGCTCTTCCTGGGTGAATCCTCGGGCTTGGCGCAGCTCGCGCAAGCGGTTCGGGAATTTCGAACTTTGAAGGGGCTTCGGCGGGCGTCCCGCTCGGTTGCGCCTTGGTTTTCTTTCCTCCACGATCTTTCCGCCCGATAGGAGCCCTAAGGTTCTCCCTCTTTTCAGAAGCGCTTTATCAAAGCCGCCCAACGGTCGAGGATGGGCAGCGTCTGATCGGCCTTTTCCGACGGCAGGATGACGATCACGCGGGCGACGCCCTCATCGCGGTAGCGTTCGAGAGATTCGCGGTTTTCCTTGGCCCCGAAAATGCTGATCGGCACGCTTTGCGGGTCGCGCCCCGCCGCCGCCGCCATCTCCCGGAACTGCGGCAGGAATTCCGCAACATCCTCGTATTGGGGGCGCGCGGCATTCGGCACCCAACCCTCGCCGTAACGCAAGGCGCGCCGCGCCCCTTGCGGGAAGGCGCCGCCGACGATGACCGCGGGGTAAGGCTTTTGCAGCGGTTTCGGCCATGTCATCAAAGGGGGAAAATCGACCAATTCGCCGTGATATTCCGCCTTTTCCTTGGTCCAGATTTCCTTCATCGCCTCGATGCGCTCGCGCATCAGCTTGAAGCGGGTCTTGAACGCGGTACCGTGGTCGGCCATCTCCTCGGCGTTCCAGCCGCCGCCGACGCCGAACAGAAAGCGCCCGCCGCAGATGTGATCGATCGAGGCGACGAGCTTTGCCGTCTGGATCGGATCGCGCTGGGGGATAAGGCAGACCCCGGTTGCGAGCTTCAAGCTCTTCGTCGCCATCGCCGCGGCGGTCAGGGTGACAAACGGATCCATCACATCGTAATAGCGCCTCGGCAAATCGCCGCCCGAAGGGAAAGGGCTCGCGCGCGAAACCGGGATGTGCGAGTGCTCGGGCGCCCACAAGGATTCGAAACCGCGTTCTTCGAGGGCCCGCGCAAGCGCATCGGGTGCCATCGAATAATCGGTGAAAAACATCGCTGCGCCAAAATCCATCGCCCCCCTCCTTCTGCCGTCGATCGCTCGACGCGGACGTTTTTGCAAGAGAGGCCGAGAGTCTTGCGCTCGAAGCGCGCTTCTGCGCAAGAGCTTCGACGAGGCTTTGTCCGCCGCCGCGGCGATCACCGCCGTTTGCGGGAGAGCGGGCGCGAGAGCATCCCCTCTCGCGCCTGCCGGTGCGGGAAAACGCCTGGAGCCGAGGCGCGGAAAAGAGCCCCGCGAAAAGCGCCCGGGGAAAACCCTTCCCCGGCGAATTTCGGGCGGTTAGCCTTGGCGCAACGGAAGGGCGCCGCCTGCCGACGCGGCGCCCCGGCGAGGGGCCGCGGCAGGCCCGGCGCGGATTTTTTTGATCGGGGGGAGTAGAGGACATGCTGGCGGTCAACAAGACGGGCGAAATCGCGGCGCGGCTCGATCGGCTGCCGCCGTCCTGGTACGTCTGGAGGATGATCGTTCTCATCTCTCTCGGCGGGGTCTTCGAGTTTTACGATCTCTTTTTTACCGCTTATGTCGCCCCGGGCATGGTGAAGGCCGGGCTTTTTGCGCCGGCTTCCCTCGGCCCTCTCGCCGGCTTGCGGGTGATCGCGGTCGCCGGCTTCGGCACCTTCGTCTTCGCCACTTTCGCCGGGCTTTGGGTCGGTACGCTCGCCCTCGGCCAGGTCGCCGACCGTTGGGGCCGGCGCAAGATCTTTACCTGGTCGCTCATCTGGTACGTCGTCTGCTCGGCGGTGATGGCGTTCCAGACTTCGGGCTTCTCGGTGGTGCTGTGGCGTTTTATTGCGGGTATCGGCCTCGGCGTCGAGCTTGTCACGATCGATGCGTACATCGCCGAACTGATCCCGCGGCGCGAGCGCGGCCGCGCCTTTTCGGTCAACCAGTTCATCACCTATTGCGCGGTGCCCATCGTCGCCTTTCTCGCCTGGAGGCTCGTGCCTTTGAAACCGTTCGGGCTCGACGGCTGGCGCTGGGTGGTGTTGATCGGCACGCTCGGGGCGGTTCTGGTGTGGTGGATCCAGCGCGCCATCCCCGAAAGCCCGCGCTGGCTTGCAAAACACGGCTACAATGAGGAAGCCGAAAGGGTGACCGCCGCAATCGAGGCGGGGGTTCTGGCCGAACTCGGCCGGCCTCTGCCCGCGCCTCTGCCCGAACCCGCCGAAGCGGAGAGCAGAGGCTCTCTCGCCGAGGCGTTCGCGCCCGCCTATCGCGTGCGCACGATCATGCTTTCCATCTTCAATTTCGCGCAGACGATCGGCGCCTACGGGTTTGGCGCCTGGGTTCCGACCCTCCTCATCCACCGCGGCATCCACGTCACGGCGAGCCTCGAATACGCCTTTATCATCGCCATCGCCAATCCCTTCGGCCCTCTCATCGGCACTCTCTTTTCCGACCGCATCGAGCGCAAATGGCAGATCGTCGGCGGCGCCGCGGGGATGCTGGTGACGATGGCCGTCTTTGCCGAGCTTTCGAACCCGCTCGCTCTCATCATTCTCGGCGTTCTCTTCACTTTGAGCGTGACCGTGATGTCTTATGCCTTCCACAACTATCAGGCCGAACTCTACCCGACCCGCATACGCGCTCGCGCCGCCGGCTTCGTCTATTCCTGGAGCCGGCTTTCGGCCGCTCTCGCCGGGCTTGCGACGGGCTATCTGCTGCAGGTCGGAGGGGTGCCGGCGGTCGCGGCTTTTATGGGGATCGCGATGCTGGTGGTGATCGCAGTCATCGGCGCTCTTGGCCCCAGCACGCGCGAGCTGGCGCTCGAAGAGATCGCGCACTAAGGCGTTCCGGCGGCGAAGAGGGCCTCGAAGAGCCGACCCTGCGCCGCCGGTCACGGCTCTCTAGAGGCGCCGAAAGATCAGCCGCGGCGGCTTCGCCCGGCGCGCAAACGCCCGCGACCGGAAAAGAGGATCAGCGGAACGCGATTCCCGGTTTTGCCCCGAGCTTCTTGAACACCCAGGCCGCAGGGCAGAAACCGGTAAACGAGGCTTGCAGCATGTTGGCGCCGACAAAAGCCGTCAGCCACAGCCAAAGAGGGCTCACGGTTTGGCTCAAGATGAGGCTCAAGAGGATAAGGGTTGCGGCAAAGGCCATCACGAGACGATCGACAGACATGACGGTTTCCTTTCGCGTTTCTGAGAAAGGGCGCTCTCTTCAAGGCTTCCCTCCGATTTGCCGCGGGGGAGCGCAACAAAGGCGATGGAGGACCGCGATCACCTCGCGCGGCTCCTCTGCGGCAAGCGCATAAAAGATCGATTGCCCTTCGCGCCGGGTGCTGACGAGCCCTTTCGCCCGCAACTTTGCGAGCTGCTGGCTCATCGCCGATTGCCTCAACCCCACCAGACGCTCGAGTTCCCCGGCCGATTTCTCGCCTTCGATCAGGTGGCAAAGGATCCTGAGGCGCCTCTCGTTGCTCATCGCTTTGAGAAGTGCCGCGGCCTTGCCGGCTTGCGGTTCGAGTTCTCTTACATTCACTCTTGATATTTAGCAGTTGCTAATATATTTGCAAGAGGCGGCGATAGGGACGGTTTGAGAGAGACCAGGCCGGGCGATGCGATACGCGATCCTTTTCATGCTTCTGGCTGTGGCGGCCCAGGCCCCTTTGGCGTCCGCCGCCGAGTATCGCGCCGAACCGCGGATCGTCCACGACCGCAAGGCGGTTTTCGGCAAGGTCGAAAGCGTCCATGAGACCGAGGCGCGCGCGCGGATTGCCGGAACCCTGGTGCGGGTTTCCGTTGTCGAAGGGGACAAGGTCAAGGCGGGAGAGACGATCGCCCTCGTCGAGGACCCGAAGCTGCCGCTTCGCCTCGCCGCAACCGACGCCCGTCTCAAATCCCTCGCGGCGCAGAAAGCTGAAGCGGAAATCACCTTCAAACGGATGGCGGTCTTGCGCAAGACCAACACCGCCTCGCAAGCCCAATACGACCAGGCCCGCACGGCTCTCGACGTGGTCAGGGCAGGGATTGCGGCGATGGCGGCCGAGCGCGATCTGATCCTCGAAGAGCAGAAGGAAGGGGCGGTGTTGGCG
>JAJYIC010000111.1 GCA_021790295.1 Pseudomonadota bacterium
GAGGATGACGACGCCGAGATAAGGGTCGTACCAACTGTCGACGAGAAGGGCTTTCAAAGCCGCCTCGGCCTCGCCTTCGGGCGGCGGCAGACGGCTGACCAAGGCTTCGAGCACGGCCTTGATATTAAGCCCCCTTTTGGCCGAGATCAGAACCGCGTCCTTTGCCGAAAGACCGATCACCTCCTCGATCTGAAGGCGCACGCGTTCGGGTTCTGCGGCCGGAAGATCGATCTTGTTCAAGACCGGGACGATTTCGTGCCCGGCCTCGATCGCCTGGTAGACATTGGCGAGGGTCTGCGCCTCGACCCCCTGGCTCGCATCGACGACGAGAAGAGAGCCTTCGCAGGCGGCGAGAGAACGGCTCACCTCATAGGAAAAATCGACGTGCCCCGGCGTGTCGAGAAGGTTGAGCACAAAGTCGCGCCTGTCCTCACTGCGATAGAAAAGGCGCACGGTCTGCGCCTTGATCGTGATCCCGCGCTCGCGTTCGATCTCCATGCTGTCGAGAACCTGTTCGCGCATCTCGCGCGCTTCGAGCCCGCCGCAAGCCTCGATCAGGCGGTCGGCAAGGGTCGATTTGCCGTGATCGATATGGGCGATGATCGCAAAATTGCGGATCTGGGCGAGCGGTGTCATGGGCTTTGGGCGAAGATAAGGAGGCGGGCGGTTGCGATCAACGCGCGCCGCTCGCTGCGAGGCCTCACAAGGCTAAAAGCGGCACGCCGAGCGCGCGCGCGGCGGCAGGGAGGCGCCTATCGTAGCTGGCGAGTTCCAAGGGTTCGCCGAGAGAACCGAGATAATGCGCGGTCGCCGGGTGAAGAGCGTCAAGCGTGCGAACGGGATGCGGGAACGGCTCCACAGCGCGCGCCAAAACGGCCGGCGTCATCTCGACCATCTGCACCAATGCGAGGAGGGCTCGCGCGTTGCCCGCGTGCGTGCGAGACCGTATGCGTGGAGGCGGTTCAAGACTTCATATTCGAGGAGACGGCTTGAAAGCAGAACCTGTTGCCAAAGCGCCTCGGGCGGAGAAGGCGATTCGAGCATCAACCGAGCAAGCGCGACCGAGCTGTCGATATAGATCACCGATCTTCCCGATCGCGCGCCAGATCCGCCATGAGCCGCTCAAACGACAGCCCCGGAACCGGCTTTGGCGGCGGCGGAGCGCCGCCGGGGTTGCCGGCCGGCCTGATCCAGCCTTCCTCAATCCCGCGCTCGACAACCGATTCCGGGCGCCGCCGCGGCGCTACAATTTCGGCGATGACGCGCTCGCGCTCGGTGATCACCACCGTTTCGCCGCCGGCGGCCAAATGGACGTATTCGCTGAGCTTGTTCTTGAGAGCCTTCAAACCGACTTTGCGCATGGAGAGGAAGTGACCTCTAAGGGCCACTTTGTCAACAAAACCTCAGCCGCGAAGCACCCCACCCGTCGCCTTTTCGACCGCCGCGACGAGGCGCTTCGAAAAGCCTTCGATCTCGGCTTCGGTGAGGGTCCTGTCTTGCGGTTCGAGGCGCAGCGTGATGGCGAGCGATTTCTTGTCGCTTGGGAGACCAACCCCTTCGTAAACGTCGAAGAGGCGCACCTCGGCGACGAGCTTCGGATCGACGGCGCGCGCGGCCGAGAGAAGCCGTTCGGCCGCGACGGCGCGGTCGAGGACAAAAGCGAAATCGCGTTCGACCGGCTGGAAGACCGAAAGCTTTGGCGGCCGCGGCGAAAGGCGCGCGCGCGGCGCCGGCACGGCGTCGAGGAAAACCTCGAAAGCCGCCGCCTTGCGGCGCAAGCCGAGTTCTTCGAGAAGGGCCGGATGGAGTTCGCCAAAGCTGCCGAGACGGCTCGCGCCAAGACGCAATGTTCCGGCCCTTCCGGGATGGTAAAAAGACGGCGGATCGGCCGCGGCCTCGATCCGGCCCGCCGGCGCACCCATCGCCGCGAGGGCGCAGAGAGCGTCGGCCTTGACGAGGTAAAGATCGACCTCGCGGGCCGGGTTTTGCCAGTCTTGAAGCCTCTCTTCTCCGCAGCGCACGCCGCCCGCGGCAAGTCTTTGGCCTGCGGGCGTATCGTCCTCGTAGGTGGGGCCGACCTCGAACAGGGCGGTGTCGGCAAAGCCGCGGTCTGCGTTCCGCTTCGCCGCCGCCAAAAGCGCCGGCAGGAGCGAAGGCCGCATCGTGTCGAGATCGGTGCTGATCGGGTTCTCGAGGGTGAGCTGCTCCGCCCCTCCGCCAAAAAGGCGCGCCTCTTTTTTCGCGATAAAGGAAAAGGTGACGGCTTCGACAAGCCCGCGCCCGGCCAGCGTGCGGCGCACTTTTTCGGCGCGCTGCCTTTGCGGCGGCAAGGCCGCGCGCGGCAGGCTTTCGCTGCGCGCCAATGAGACCGCCGGAATGGCATCATAGCCTTTGACGCGCAAGACCTCTTCGACGAGATCGGCTTCGCCTTCGATGTCGCCGCGCCAGGAGGGAGGCTCGGCCGCCAGATCGCCTTCGCCCGCAATTTCGACCGCAAAACCGAGGCGCTCGAGAATGACCCGGCTTTCCTGCGGCGCGAGCGCAAGGCCGCCGAGGCTTTGCGGGCGCGAGGCGCGCAGCACATAACGCCGCCGCCAGGAGGGCTCGCTGCCGGCGGCGACGATCCGAGACGCCTGTCCGCCGCAGAGATCGAGGATCAGCCGGGTCGCAATCTCGAGCCCGCGCGCGACAAAATCGGGATCGAGGCCGCGTTCGAAACGATACCGCGCCTCGCTCGCGATATTGAGACGCCGCCCCGTCTCTGCGGTGCGTATGGGATCGAAAAGAGCCGCCTCGACAAAAACCTCGCGCGTCTCCTCGCTGCATCCCGAAGCCTCTCCGCCGATGACCCCGCCAAGGCTCAAGACCCCGCTCTCGTCGGCGATCACAGTGATCTCGGGATCGAGCGCGTAGTCCCCCCCGTCGAGGGCGCGAAGCCTTTCCCCCGCCCGCGCCAAACGCACCACGAGATCGCCCGATATCTTCCCGGCGTCGAAGACGTGAAGAGGCCGGTTCAAATCGAGAGTTATGAAATTGGTGATGTCGACAAGGGCCGAGATCGGCCGCAAGCCGACGGCTTCGAGCCTGCCTTTGAGCCAGGCGGGGCTCGGGCCGTTTTTGACCCCGCGCAGATGGCGCCCGAGAAAGAAGGGACAGGCAAGGGGCGCCTCGATACTGAGCCCAATGGGCGACGAAAAAAGGCCTTTGACCGTTGGCGCCGCCAAAGGCTGCAAACGGCCGATGCCGCTCGCCGCGAGATCGCGGGCAAGACCATAGACGCCGAGGCAGTCGGCGCGGTTCGGCGTTACCTTGATGTCGAGTACGGGGTCGTCGAGGCCGAGGAGGCTGCGATAAGAAGCGCCCACGGGTGCATCAGGAGAAAGTTCGATGATCCCTTCGCGCTCTTCCCCAAGCCCCAGTTCGTAAGCCGAACAGAGCATTCCCTCTGATCTGACGCCGCGGATTTCCGCTGCCTTCAAGATCGCGCCGCTGCGCGGGATGACGGTGCCGGGCGGTGCAAAGACGCTTTTCAATCCGGCTCTGGCGTTGGCGGCGCCGCAAACGACCCGAACCCTTTGCCGCCCGGTATCGACGGTGCAGAGCTTCAAGCGGTCGGCATTGGGATGAGGCTCGGCTTCGAGGATCTCCGCGACGCCAAAGCCTTCGAGAGAAGGCCCCCGCTTTTCGACCGCTTCGACATCGTGCCCGAGCATGATCAGGCGATCGACAAGCGCGCCCTCGGAGGCGTCGGTCTCGAGATAGGTTTTGAGCCAGGAAAGCGTCGTCTTCATTTAGGAGTTGGGCCAGGAAAGCGTCGTCTTCGTCTATGAGAGCGGGCCGCGGACAAGAGAGGGAATATCGAGAGGGAGAAAGCCGTAATGTTTGAGCCAGCGCCAGTCGCATTCGTAAAAGGCGCGCAGATCGGGGATCCCGTATTTGAGCATCGCCACCCTTTCGACCCCCATGCCGAAAGCAAAGCCCTGGTAAAGCGCGGGGTCGATGCCGCAATTTTGCAGGACGCGCGGGTGAACCATGCCGCTTCCGAGGATTTCGAGCCACTCTCCCCCTTTGCCGATCTTGAGTTCGCCCCCTTGGCGCGAACAGCCGATATCGACCTCGGCCGAAGGCTCGGTAAAAGGAAAATAGCTCGGGCGGAAGCGCACCGGCAGGTCATCGAGCCCGAAAAAGGCGCGGCAGAACTCGACGAGGCAGCCTTTGAGCTGCCCCATATGCGTCTGGCGGTCGATGACGAGCCCTTCGATCTGATGAAACATCGGCGAATGGGTCGCGTCATGGTCGCAGCGGAAGGCCCTCCCCGGAACGATGATGCGCAAAGGCGGCTTCTCTTTGAGCATGGTGCGGATCTGCATCGGCGAAGTGTGGGTGCGCAAAAGAAGCCGCGTCCCGTCTCCTCGCGGCGGCAGGTAAAAGGTGTCGTGTTCCTGCCGCGCGGGATGCTCGGGCGGGATGTTGAGAGCCGTAAAGTTGTAGAAATCCTCTTCGATGTGAGGGCCTTCGACGACGGCAAAGCCCATTTCGCCAAAGATCGCGATCATCTCGTCGATCGTCTCTGTGATCGGGTGGATGCGTCCCTCTTCGGCGAAAGCGACGGGAAGGCTCGGATCGCGCTTTTCGGCAAGGAGTCTTTGTTCGAGAGCGGCGCGGGAGAGGCGCGAAGCGGCTTCGGCAAACGCGGTCGCGATTTCTTCCCTTGCGGTATTGAGGGCGGCGCCTGCGCTTTTGCGCGTTTCGGGCGGCAGCGCGCCGAGCCCTTTCATAGCGAGGGTGAGGCTCCCGCGCCGGCCGAGCACCTTGATGCGCAGCTCTTCGAGCGCCTCTGCCGAAGAAGCCTCTCGGATCGCGCCGAGGATTTCCGCGCTTTCGAACCCGCTCTCTGCCATCCTTTTCATCCGCTGCCGGCCATCCCCCTAAAGCGCCCTTACCGGGAAGCCTTGGCCTTCCCCAGCCCGAATGGAGAGAAAAAGCGGGCGAACGGCAGGAGGGTTTTCAGCCCGCGGCCGGTGCGGGAGAGCGCGCCTCGAGCGCAGAGCGCGCGATCCTGACGATCTCGGCAAAAGCCTCGGGCTCGCGTATTGCGAGATCGGAAAGGATCTTGCGGTCGAGATCGAGCCCGGCGAGCCTTGCTCCATGGATGAACCGGGAATAGGTCAGCCCCTCCAGGCGCGCGCCGGCATTGATGCGCTCGATCCACAAGGCGCGGAAATCGCGCTTTTTGTTGCGGCGGTCACGGTAGGCGTATTGCAGCCCCTTTTCGACCTTTTCGATGGCCACGCGAAAGGCGCTGCCGCCGCGCCCGCGATAGCCTTTGGCAAGCTTCAAGACCTTTTTGTGGCGGGCGTGGGTGGTCACCCCGCGTTTGACGCGCGCCATCCTACTATCCTCTCAGATAAGGCATGTAGGAAAGGACGAGCTTCGAATCGCCTTTCTCGAGGGTCGTCGTACCGCGGCGCAAACGCTTACCCTGTTTCGATTTGTTGGTAAGGAGATGGCGCTTGTGGCCGTAATTGCGCTTGATCTTGCCGTTTCCGGTGCGGCCGAAGCGCTTTTTCGCACCGCTTTTGGTTTTGAGCTTGGGCATATCGTCGTCCGCAAAGGAGGCAAGAGGCGGCCTGCCGCCCCTTGCGGGCGCGGTTTATAGCCAAAGGAGAGCGCGAAGGCAAGCGCGGCAAAGACGCCGCAAGAAGGGGCCCCTCCGCCGAGCGCCGCCAAGAAGGCAAAGCGCGCTTTTCGGCGTTGCGCGCCTGCCGCAAAGACGGCCTATCTCGGCGCCACCACCATGGTCATCTGCCGGCCTTCCATGCGCGGCATCTGTTCGACCTTGGCCACTTCTTCAAGGTCGTCCTTGACGCGCATCAGCATGTCCATGCCGAATTCCTGATGCGCCAGCTCGCGACCGCGGAAGCGCATCGTGACCTTGACCTTGTCGCCTTCCTCGATGAACTTCAACATGCTGCGTTTTTTCACCTCGTAATCGTGATCGGTTATGGTGGGGCGCAGCTTGATTTCCTTGACTTCTATTATTTTTTGCTTCTTTCTGGCTTCGTTCTTCTTCTTCTGTTCTTCGTACTTGTATTTTCCGAAGTCGAGGATTTTGCAGACAGGGGGATCGGCGTTCGGGGCGATTTCGACGAGATCGAGGCCGGCGTCGGCGGCTGTGGCGAGCGCCTCGTTGCGCCCGACTATGCCGACCATTTGGCCGCGTTCGTCGACGAGACGCACGCGCAAGGCGAGGATCTCTTCATTGATGCGAGGTCCTTCGCGCAAGGGTGCGAGGGGAGCGGAGGTTCGAGGGATCTAGAGTCTCCTTTTGAACGTTGCGCGCAATCGGGCGGCGGCCTCTAAACCGCTGACGGCATTGCCGCCTCTGCAGTCAATCTAGCAACGGCTTCGGCAAGCGCAAGCGCTTCCTGCGCCCGCCCCCCGAGCCGCCGCAGCATGACGGAGCGGCTTTCGGCCTCGCGCCGCCCGACGACGAGGATCGCCGGCACCTTCAATAGGCTCTGTTCGCGGATCTTGAAGCCGATCTTTTCGCTGCCCCCGTCGAGCACGGTTCTCAGGCCCGAATTCTTGAGGATCTCCGCCACTTCCCCCGCATAAGAGAGGGCCTCTTCGCTGATGGTGGCGACCGCGACCTGCACCGGCGCCAGCCACAACGGAAGATGCCCGGCATGGTGCTCTATAAGGACGCCGATAAAGCGTTCGAGAGAGCCGAGGATCGCCCGATGCAGCATGACCGGGCGATGGCGCGCGCCGTCCGCGCCGACATAAAGGGCGTCGAGGCGTTCGGGCAGGACAAAGTCGAGCTGCAAGGTGCCGCATTGCCACTCGCGCCCGAGCGCGTCTTTGAGGACGAATTCGAGCTTCGGACCGTAAAAGGCGCCTTCTCCGGGATTGTGCGTAAAGGGCAGGCCGGTCGCCTCGATCGCTTCGAGGAGCGCCTTTTCGGCGCGCTCCCAGACCGCATCCGAACCCGCTCTGACGGGGGGCCTGTCGGCAAAGCGTATGGCCACATCGGCAAAACCGAAATCGCGGTAGACCCCACGCAAAAGCTCGCAAAAAGCGATCGATTCGCCCGCCACCTGGTCTTCGCTGCAAAAGATATGCGCATCGTCCTGGGTGAAGGCGCGCACCCGCATCAACCCGTGCAAGGCGCCCGAGGGTTCGTTGCGGTGACAGGCTCCGAATTCGGCAAGGCGCAAAGGCAATTCGCGGTAGCTGCGCAGGCGGCTTTTGAAAATGAGGACATGGCCCGGGCAGTTCATCGGTTTCAAGGCGAGCACCTTTTCGTCCCGGCTTTCCGCCGTGAACATGTGTTCGCGAAACTTTTCCCAATGCCCTGACGCCTGCCAAAGGCTGCGGTCGAGAAGCTGGGGGCCGCTCACCTCCTGATAGCCGGCCCGTTCGAGCCGGCGGCGCATATATTCCTCGATGACCCGGTAGACCCTCCAGCCTTTGGGATGCCAGAAGACGCTTCCCGCCGCCTCTTCCTGAAGATGGAAGAGATCGAGTTCGCGCCCGAGGCGGCGATGGTCCCGCTTCTCGGCTTCTTCGAGGCGGAAAAGGTAGGCGTCGAGATCCTCTTTTTTCGCCCAAGCGGTGCCGTAGATGCGCTGAAGCTGGGCCTCTTGGGGGTCGCCCCGCCAATAGGCGGCGGCGACGCTCATCAGTTTGAAAGCCTCTCCCAAATAGCCCGTCGACGGAGCGTGAGGGCCGGCGCAGAGATCGACAAAGCTGCCCTGGCGGTAAAGACTGATCTCTTCTCCGGCCGCGATTTCGG
>JAJYIC010000112.1 GCA_021790295.1 Pseudomonadota bacterium
GGCCGACAACGCGGCGCACCGCCTCTTGCGTTTGCTCACCGCCCTTCTTCGAAGCGAACTCGACCAAGGCTCGGAGCATTTCGCGCCTTCGAGCCTGCAAATTTCGACCATCGACGTCGGCAATCCGGCGAGCAACGTCATCCCGGCAAAAGCCGAAGCGGTCTTCAATGTCCGTTTCAACGATTTATGGACAGGGGAATCTCTCGAGCGCGAATTGCGGGCGCGGCTCGACGCCGAGGGCGGCCGCTACGCGCTCGATGTCGCCCTTAGCGGCGAAGCCTTTCTCACCCCGCGCGGCGCTCTTGCCGACAGGGTCGCCGAAGCGATCCGGCGGGTCACCGGGATCGAGCCACGGTTCGGAACCGGAGGGGGGACCTCCGACGCCCGCTTTATCAAGGCGCTTTGCCCGGTCGTCGAGTTCGGTCTCGTCGGGCTTTTTATGCACAAGATCGACGAGAAGGTCCCGCTCGCGGAACTCGCCCTTTTGAGCGAAATCTACCGGAACTTTCTCGAAATCTTTTTCGCCGCGCCTTGATCTCTCTCCCGACCTGCGATGGCGGCAAAGCCGCGCCAGCGGCCGAGCCCTATCGCGGATAGCCCACTTCGACGAGATAAAGCCCTTCGGCCGGGGCGGTCGGGCCTCCGGCGCGGCGGTCGCGCGCATCGAGGGCGCGGGTGACGTCGTCGGGGCGCCAACGCCCGAGCCCGACGAGCTTTAGCGTTCCGACCATGGCGCGGACCTGGCGGTGGAGGAAAGAGCGCGCCCGCGCCTCGATGCGGATTTCCGCGCCGTCGCGGGTAACTTCGAGACGGTCGAGGGTCTTGACCGGAGATTTCGCCTGGCAGAGCGAATCGCGAAAGGTCGAGAAATCGTGGCGGCCGATGAGGCGCTTTGCCCCTTCCTCCATCGCCTCTGCATCGAGCGGCACCGTTACCTGCCACACCCGGCCCCGCTCGAGCGCCGGCGGCGCCCTGCGGTTCAGGATGCGATAGCGGTAAAGGCGGTAAAGGGCCGAAAGCCGCGCATCGAAATCCTCGGAAACACATTCGGCCGCGAGAACGGCGATGGCCGCCGGCCGCAGATGATGATTGAGAGCGCTGCGGACGACATCGGGCGAGGCGTTGCGGGAAAGGTCGACATGGGCGACCTGGGCCAAAGCATGAACCCCGGCATCGGTGCGTCCGGCGCCGCAGACCTTCACCTTTTCACCGCAGAACTTGGCAATCGCGCGTTCGAGAGCCTCCTGAACCGAAAGACCTTCGGCCTGGCGCTGCCAGCCGACGAGCCCCCTGCCGTCGTATTCGATCGTCAGCTTCAAACGGGGCACGGCAAAACCGTTCCGCAAGGGAGGGGAAAACCGCGCAGAAACGCCGCCGCGCCGAGAGCCGAGCGGCCCGCTCTCTGCACGCGCAAAAGGCGCAGCGCGCCTTCGCCGCAGGCGACGAGAAGATTCTCGTCGAGAACGAGGCCGGGCGGCCCTTTTCCTTTTTCGAGGGCGGCAGAAAGAACGCGAATGCGCTCTCCCCGGATCTCGAAAAACGTTCCGGGCGCGGGATCGAATGCGCGCAACTTCCGCTCCAGAACCGCGGCCGGCAAACGCCAATCGAGACGCGCTTCCCAGTTTTCGATCTTTCGGGCATAGCTCACGCCCGCCTCCTCTTGTGGGCGCGGTTCGAGGCGCCCTTCCCGCGCCTTTTCCAAAGCCTCGAGCAGAAGCCGCGCGCCAAGGCCCGCGAGTTGGGCGCCAAGCCTTCCCGCCGTTGCCTCGGGGCCGATCGCGACGCTTTCCTCCAAAAGGATCGGGCCTTTGTCGAGCCCCTCCTCCATGGCCATGATGGTGACCCCGGTTTGCCGGTCTCCGGCAAGGATCGCGCGTTCGATCGGGGCCGCGCCGCGCCAGCGCGGCAAAAGCGAGGCGTGGACATTGAAGGCGCCGAGACGCGGCGCCGCGAGAAAGCCTTTCGGCAGGATGAGACCGTAGGCGGCGACAACAACGGCGTCGGCTTCGAACGCCGCAAACTCGGCCTCGGCTTCAGGGCTTTTGAGGGTTGCGGGGCGGCGCAAGGGCAGCCCCTTTTGTTGCGCCAGCACATCGACAGGCGAGGGGGAAAGGCGCCGGCCGCGCCCGGCGCGAGAAGGCGGGCGCGTGTAGACGGCAAGGATATGGTGCCCCGCAGCGAGGAGCGCTTCGAGGATCGACGCGGCAAACTCGGGGGTTCCCATAAAGACGAGGTCGAGAGGACTCGTCCCGCCCTTCATCGCCGGCGGAAAAGCTATGCCGCGGCGCTCGCGCGGCCGCGCTTTGCCTTCGCGAGCTTGCGCAGGATCATGCTGCGTTTGAGCGGCGACAGATGATCGACAAAAAGGAGGCCATCGAGGTGATCGATCTCGTGCTGGAGGCAGGTGGCGAGGAGACCATCGGCTCCCATCTCGCGGATCTCGTTGTCGTAATCGAGATAGCGGAGACGGATCGCTTTCGGCCGCAACACTTCGGCGTATTGTTCGGGCAGGGAAAGACAGCCTTCGTTGCCGGCGATGAGTTCCAGCGAACGCCACAGGATCTCCGGGTTGGCGAGCTTCAAAGGCTGCGGCGGCTCGCCTTCGCGGGCGTTGTCGAGAACGATGACGCGGCTGCCGACGCCGACTTGAGGGGCGGCAAGGCCGATGCCGATCGCCCGGTACATCGTCTCCAGCATATCGTCCATGAGCGTCCTCACCGCGTCGTCGACGCGAGTGACCGGGCGCGCCTTGACCTTGAGGCGCGGATCGGGAGCGGTGATGATCGAAAGGAAAGCCATCGGACCGAATCTACGTAAGAGCGCGGGCGCTGAGCGTCAATAAGGGAAGGGGTGCGCCTTGATCCAGATCAAAGTCGCGCGGGCGCGGTTGATCCACACTCGGGCCTAAATCGGTATTCGAGTACCGAATTATCCGCGGAAGAGGCGCCATGAAAAGAAAGCCGGCAAAAAGGATCGCTTTCCCGCTTTTGGCGGCGCAGACGCAAAGGGCGGCAGCCCTTTGATGACCGCGCCCCCGGCAAAGGCAACCTTGAAGCTGCCGAGCTATTGCTACCAGTGCGTCGCCGGGCCGGATCTTTTGCAAGTGCGCGTCGAGGAGGGGACGGCGGTCGCGGTCGAGCCCAATTTTTGCGCGAGCGAGATCCATCCCGGCGCGGGGCGTGTTTGCGTCAAGGCCTACGGCCTCGTCCAGAAGACCTATAACCCCCACCGCATCCTTTCGCCGATGAAACGCACCAACCCGAAAAAGGGTCGGGGCGAGGATCCGGGCTTTCAACCGATCTCGTGGGAGGAGGCGCTTTCTCTCGTTGCCGAAAAGCTCAACGCCGTTCGCGCTTCGGGCCTTCTCGATGCTTCGGGCTATCCCAAAGTCGCCGCGAGCTTTGGCGGCGGCGGCACGCCGCAATCCTACATGGGCACCTTTCCCGCCTTTCTCGCCGCCTGGGGGCCGGTCGATATGGGTTTCGGCAGCGGCCAAGGCGTCAAATGCACGCATTCGGAACATCTTTACGGAGAGTTCTGGCATCGCGCCTTTACCGTCTCGGCGGATACGCCTTCCTGCCGTTACATCATCGAGGTCGGATGCAACATCGAAGCCTCGGGAGGCGTCGTCGGCGTCAAAAGGCATGCGGATGCGCGGGCCCGCGGGTTGAAGCGCGTCCAGATCGAGCCTCACCTTTCGGTGACCGGCGCTTCTTCGGCCGAGTGGGTGCCGATCCGGCCGAAAACCGATGCGGCCTTTCTTTACGCCTTGATCCATGTGCTTTTGCACGAAGAGCCGCGAGGAAGCCTCGATCTCGCCTTTTTGAGAGAGCGCACGGCCTCTCCTTACCTCGTCGGCGCCCACGGCTACTATTTGCGCGATCCCTCTTCGGAAAAGCCTCTGATCTGGGATGAAAAGCGGGGCGAAGCGGCGGCTTACGACACGCCCGGCATCAAGCCCGCTCTCGAAGGATCCTATCGCGCCCGAGCGGTCGAGATCGGCCCCGACGGCGAGCGCCTCGACGAAGGCGAGCTTTTGGGCGAGACGGCGTTCGAAAAGCTTCTCGCGCATATGGCGCCTTATACGCCCGAATGGGCTTCCCGAATCTGCGACGTGCCGGCACAGACCATCCGCCGCCTTGCCGGCGAGTTTCTCGAGGCGGCCTCTGTCGGCGAAAGCATCGAGATCGACGGGGAAAGGCTGCCGCTCCGACCCGTCGCCATCACCTTGGGCAAGACCGTCAACAACGGCTGGGGCGGTTTCGAATGCTGCTGGGCCCGCACGGTTGCGGCCTCTCTTGTCGGCGCGCTCGAGGTTCCGGGCGGGATCCTCGGCACGACCGTGCGCCTCAACCGGCCGATGTCGGGGCGCATCGAAAGCGTCAAGCCCGGGCCCGACGGGTTTATGGACTATCCTTTCAACCCGACCGATCGCGAACACTGGTCGCCGCGGCCCAACATCAGGAATGCGTATCGAACCCTTGTGCCTCTCGCCTCCGACGGCCCCTGGAGCCAGGCTTTGGGGCCGACCCATTTCGCCTGGATGTTTCTCGACGGGACGCCGCAAGGGCTTCCAGAAGTCACCTTCCCCGAGGTCTGGTTTCTTTACCGCACCAACCCCGCCATCTCGTTCTGGGACACGCAAAGCCTTTCCGAAAAGATGGCGCGTTTCCCTTTCGTCGTCGCCTTTGCCTATACGCGCGACGAATCGAACCACATGGCCGACATCCTGTTGCCCGAATGCACCGACCTCGAAGGGCTTCAGCTGATCCGCATCGGCGGCACCAAATACATCGAGCAATTCTGGGAGGCCGAAGGCTTTGCCTTGCGCCAGCCGGTGATCGAGGCCAGGGGAGAGGCGCGCGACTTTACCGATATCGCGACCGAACTGGCGCGGCGCACGGGGCTGATCGAAGACTACAATCGGGCGATCAACCGCGGCGTCGCCGCCGGTTTGCGTCTCAAAGGCGAAAACTACGATTATAGCCTCGCCCCCGAAAAGGCGCACAGCTGCGAGGAGATCTGGGACGCCATCTGCCGCGCCGCGAGCGCCGAACTATCGGAGGGCGCAGAGAGCGAGGGGCTTTCATGGTGGCGCGAGCACGGCTTCCGCACTCGTCCCTTTCCCCGTCTCGAATGGTATCTCTATCCGGCGCTCGTGCGCCAAGGGCTGCGCTTCGAACTCCCTTACGAAGAAAGGCTTTACCGCATCGGGCGGGAGCTTGCCCAACGCCTGCACGAGCGCGGGATGACGTGGTGGGATAAACAGCTCGCGGAATATCAGGCGCTTCCCGCCTGGAGGGATTTCCCCGCACTGTGGGAAAAGTCGGTTGTGGCGGCCGGCGGCAAGCCCGAGGATTTTCCCTTCTGGCTCGTCACCACGCGCAGCATGCAATACGCCTGGGGCGCCAATGCCGGCAGCGAACTCATGCGCGAAGCGGCGGCGAATATTGCCGGACACGGCGGCGTCGTCATCAACGCCCGCGCCGCGGCCCGTCTCGGCATCGCCGAAGGGGATCTCGTCGAAGTGAGGACGCCGAGGCGCGCGACGCAAGGGCGCGCGGTTTTGCGCGAAGGCATCCGCCCCGACACGCTTCTCATGGTCGGCCAGTTCGGCCATTGGGCGACGCCTTTCGCACGCGATCTCGAGGTCCCCAGTCTCAACTCTCTGGTGCCGATGTCGATCGACCTGACCGACGCCACCGGTTCGGGCGCCGATCTCGTGCGCGTCGGGCTTTCCCGTCTGCGGAGCAGGCGATGACGCGCTGGGTGATGGTCGCCGATCTCGAACGTTGCGTCGGCTGCCAGACCTGCACCGCCGCTTGCAAAGAGGAGAATGCGACGCCGCCCGGAGTGCAATGGCGTCGCGTGCTCGACATGGAAACGGGCGAATATCCCGATGTGCGGCGCATCTTTCTGCCGGTCGGCTGCATGCATTGCGACGAGCCGCCTTGCATGGACGTCTGCCCTTCGACCGCGACGCGGCAAAGGGCCGACGGCATCGTCACCATCGATTACGATCTCTGCATCGGCTGCGGCTATTGCATCGTCTCCTGTCCTTATGACGCGCGCTTCAGGACCGACCGCGCGCGCTTTGCTTATGGCGGCAGGCCGAACGAAGCGGAAAGAAAGCGTTTCGACGAACGCCGTCTCGGGGTGGCGACCAAATGCAACTTTTGCGTTGAGCGCCTCGACGCCGGGATCGCAAAAGGCCTTTCGCCCGGCCTCGACCCCGAGGCGAGCCCCGTCTGCGTCAATTCCTGCATCGCTTCCGCCCTTTATTTCGGCGACATCGACGATCCGCAAAGCGGCGTTTGGGTTCTGCTCTCGCAAAAAAATCATTTCCGTTTGCATGAGGAACTGGGGACAGGCCCGCGCCTTTATTACCTTTGGGGCTCGCCGTGAGGCGCAGTGGCAATAGCGGCGGGCGCATCGGCCCCTCTCTGCAGAAAAGTTGGGACCGCCGCGCCGCCGCCAATTTCATCGCCGGAGGATGCGGCAGCGGCCTCGCCATCCTTTCTTCTGCAAACGCATTGTGGAGCGGGAATCTCGAACCTTCCGCTTTCGCTGCGGCCGCCGTCCTCATCGCTTTGGGCCTCCTATTCGTGTGGTTCGAAATCGGCCGGCCTTGGCGTTTCCTCCACGTCTTTTTTCATCCGCAAACCTCGTGGATGACGCGCGAAGCGGCTTTGGCGCCGCCTCTCCTTGTCGCGCTTGCCGCGACGGCCTTGAGCGCAAACCGGGCGGCGGCGGCGGCGTCTGCCCTCCTCGCCCTCGCCTTTCTCGCCACCCAGGCGCGGATCCTCAGAGCGGCGCGAGGGATACCGGCCTGGCGCGAGCCTCTAATCCAGCCGCTCATCCTTTCGACCGGGCTTGCCGAAGGCGCCGGCGCCGCCCTCCTCTTTTTCGCTTTTGCCCCTGTCTCGGAGCGCCTTTTCCTCTCTGTGCTGGCGCTTGCCGCGGTCGCTTTGCGGCAGTTCGCCTGGCGCTTCTATTGCCGCCGGCTCGAAAGCCGCGGCGCTCCCAAAGGCGCACTCGCGGCTTTGCAGGCGATCGACAAGCCGGTTCTTTGGGCCGCGACCCTTGCGCCCTTTCTTTTCCTTCTCGCCACTTTCGCTTTTCCTCTTTTCGCCGCGCCTTTCGCGGTCACCGCGGGGGTCTCGGCGATTTTCGGAGGGGTCCTCATCAAGGGCGTCATCGTGACGCGGGCCGCATTCAACCAAGGCTTCGCCTTGCCGGATCTCCCCGGCCTCGCCGGCACCGGCGGCGGCGCCAGCACAAGACCAGGACGGAGTTGAACCATGTCGACACGCGCATTCGACGCCAAGAGCGGTGCGGCACTCCCCGTTTATTTCTCGCCGGACATCGAACGGATGCCGCGAAAAGAGCTAAAGCGGCTCCAATTCGAGCGGCTATCGGAAACTCTGCGCAAAGCCTATGCGCATGTGCCGCATTACCGCAAAAGCTTCGAGAAGGCGGGCGTCGGTCCCTTGGCGTTGGAGAGCCTCGGCGATCTTTCGCGCTTTCCTTTCACCTCCAAGGCCGACCTTCGCGACAATTATCCGTTCGGCCTTTTTGCCGTTCCGCGCGAGGCCCTTCTTCGCCTTCACGCCTCTTCGGGGACGACAGGAAAACCGACCGTCGTCGGTTACACCGCAACCGACCTCGCCAACTGGGCTCTTCTGATGGCCCGCTCTCTCGCCTGTGCCGGGGCGCGGCCCGGAGACATCCTTCACAACGCCTATGGCTACGGCCTTTTTACCGGCGGTCTCGGCGCCC
>JAJYIC010000113.1 GCA_021790295.1 Pseudomonadota bacterium
GAGTCATCAACTCGCCGATCGTCAGCGTCGATCCCGATATGGGGGCGCCGATCCTCGTCCAATGCTTTGTCGTCGTCGTCATCGGCGGGGTCGGCTCTTTCTGGGGCGCCGTCGCCGGCGGCCTCATCGCCGGGGAAATTCTTGCGCTGACGACGATGGTGGCGCCCGATTATGCGCAGGTGATGCTGTTTGCGGCGATGGCTCTGATCCTGATCGTCAGGCCGCAAGGCCTTTTCGGCGTGCAAACCCGGCGATGAGCGGGTTCGCCCGCGCCTTGCCGCGCCCCCCCCGAGGCTCAACCCCGCTCGCCGCGGCGGCCTTCGCTCTCATCGTCTTTCCCTTCGCTTTTCCGCTTGTCGCCGGGACTGTCGACATGGCGGACCGGATCCTTGTTTGGGGCCTTTTCGGTTTCGGCTTCGACATCCTTTTCGGCTATACGGGATTGCTCTCTTTCGGGCAGGCCGCATTTTTCGGCGCCGGCGGGTTTACGGCCGCCTTCCTTTTGTCGCGCGGGCTCGTAGCAAATACGCTTCTTGCCCTTTTTGCCGGCATGGCGGTTGCCGGGGTCCTCGGCGCCGTGATCGGCCTCTTATCGCTGCGCCGCGCCGGCATCTATTTCGCCATGCTCACGCTTGCCTTCGGCGAGATGCTGTTCTTTCTCGAAAACTCGCCCCTTCGGCGCTGGACAGGCGGCGAAAACGGGCTTCCGGGAATCCCGAAGCCGAACCTTTCGCTTGGCTTTCTAACGGTCGAACTCAAATCCCCGCTCTCGATTTACGGCTTTATCGCGGTCCTATTCTTTCTCGGCTTCTGGCTCGCGCGGCGCATCACCCTCTCTCCTTTCGGCATGGTCCTGCGCGCGATACGCGAGAATGTGGAACGCGCGGGAGCCGTCGGCCACGACGTCCAGCGTTACAAACTCACCGCCTTTGTCATCGCCGCCCTTTACGGCGGGCTTGCGGGCGGGCTTTTGGGTCTCCTGCAAGGCTATATGCCGCCCGACGCCTTTTATCTTTCGACTTCGGGCAAGCTCGTCATCCAGACCGTGATCGGCGGCACCGGAACCCTGATCGGGCCGACCATCGGCGCCGCATTGTGGATCTATCTTTACCAGATTCTGCAACTGGTTCCGGGCCTCGGGGGGGCATGGCAACTGATCCTCGGCCTCGTTTTCGTCGTTCTCGTCACGACCTTGCGCCAAGGGATCGCGGGAGGCCTCCTTGAGGCGTGGCGGAGGGCTGCGGGGCGCCCGATTGCGGGCGTGAGCGCAGAGCCGCCGCCTTTTGCCGCCGCAACCGCGCCTTCCGCCAAACCCGACTCAAGCGAGAGACCGATCTTGACCGCGCGCGGCCTTTCGAAGCATTACGGCGCGCTTTTTGCCGTGGACAACGTCTCCTTTGCGCTCTTCGAAGGGGAAACCCGCGCCTTGATCGGGCCGAACGGCGCCGGCAAGAGCACCTTTTTCAAGATGCTGGCGGGCGCCGTGCGGCCGGATGCGGGCGAGGTCACGTTTGCCGGCGAGCGCATCACCGGGCTCGGCACAGCGCAGGTGTGCGAGCGCGGCGTCGTCCGCAGTTTCCAGATAAACCAGATCTTTCCCCGCCTGACGGTGCGCGAAAACATCCTCATCGCGGCGCTTGCACGCCGGCGCGGGAGGTTTCGCGCAGACATCTTCAAGCGCCTCGAGCGCGTCCGCGGGCTCGACGCCCTGGTCGAGGAAACGCTCGCCGCGGTCGGCCTTCTGTTTTGCGCCGGAAGCCTTGCGCGCGAACTTGCCTATGGCGAAAAGCGGCGGCTCGAAATCGCGCTTGCTTTGGCGACAAAGCCGCGGGTTCTTCTTCTCGACGAGCCGACCGCCGGGATGAGCCCCGCCGAACGCGCGCAGACGGTGCAACTTTTGAAACGGATCGCGGCCGGGATGACCATCGTCATCGTCGAGCACGACATGGACGTCGTTTTCGAACTCGCGGACCGCGTCACCGTGCTTTCCGAAGGGCGCACTCTCGCCGAAGGCTCGCCCGCGGAGATCCAGAAAAATCCCGCGGTGCGCGCGGCCTATCTCGGCGGCGAGAACGCGTATGAGCCTGCTTGAAGTCGAGGCGATCAACAGCTTTTACGGAGAGGCGCATGTCCTTTTCGACATCTCTCTCCATGTGGAGGAGAACGAGGTTGTCGCCCTTCTGGGGCGCAATGGCGCTGGCAAAACCACCACCTTGAAGACGATCATGGGGGTCCTGCCGCCGCGCTCGGGGAGGATACGCCTCGACGGAGAGGCTGTAGAACGCCTTCCCCCTTACGCGATGGCTCGCCGCGGGGTTCAGCTCGTGCCCGAAGACCGCCGCATCATCGGCGCGCTATCGGTCGAGGAGAATCTCGAACTCGCGGCGCTTTCGGCTCCCCGGCGGTGGGAATTGGAGCGTATCTACGAGCTTTTCCCGCGCCTTCTCGAAAGGCGCAAACACCGCGGCCACCAGATCTCGGGCGGCGAACAGCAGATGCTCGCCATTGCCCGCGCTCTCATCCGCGACGCCCGGCTTATTCTTCTCGACGAGCCGTTCGAAGGATTGGCGCCGCTGATCGTGCGCGATCTTTTGCAAGTCTGCCGCCTTCTCGCCGCGGACGGGCGGACCATCCTCATCGTCGAGCAGAATGTGGCGGCGGCTTTGAGCCTCGCCCGGCGCTGCTATATCCTGAACAACGGTCATCTCGCCTGGGAGGGAACGAGCGTGGCCCTGAAGGCCGATCCAGAAACCATGCACCGCCATCTCGGCCTTTGAGGCTTTGTCGCCTCCTCGCAAAGAGGCAAGCCGCCCACCCCGAAACCCGACCGGCCGCGAAAAAAACCTTTAATCCTTACTTCAACCTTCCAGGGTCTCGCGCATCGTCGAGCCGATCGCCGCCGGCGAAGGCGCAATCACGACGCCGGCGCTTTTGAGGGCTTCGACCTTGTCGGCCGCCCGGCCTTTGCCGCCCGAAATGATCGCCCCGGCATGGCCCATCCTGCGGCCCGGCGGCGCCGTCGCGCCGGCGATAAAGCCGACCACCGGCTTTTTTCGTTTTGCCCTTTTGAGGAACTCGGCGGCGTCTTCCTCGGCGCTGCCGCCGATCTCGCCGATCATGACGATGCCCTGGGTTTCCTCGTCGGCGAGAAACATATCGAGCACTTCAACAAAGTTGGTTCCGGTGATCGGGTCGCCGCCTACGCCGACGCAGCTCGACTGCCCGAGCCCGGCCGCGGTCGTCTGCGCAACCGCTTCGTAAGTGAGGGTGCCGGAACGCGAAACGATGCCGACGCGGCCGCGGCGATGAATATGTCCCGGCATGATGCCGATCTTGCATTCGTCCGGGGTTATGACCCCCGGACAGTTGGGGCCGATAAGCCGAGTGGGTCCACCCGAGAGGCTCCTTTTGACCATCACCATATCGAGCACCGGCACGCCGTCGGTAATGCAGACGACGAGAGGGATCCGGGCATCGGCCGCTTCGAGGATCGCATCGGCGGCAAAGGGCGGCGGGACAAAGATGACGCTTGCCTTGCAACGGGTGGCGGCGACGGCCTCCCTGACGGTGTTGAAGACGGGAAGGTCGAGATGGCGGCTGCCGCCTTTTCCGGGGGTGACGCCGGCCACCATCTTGGTCCCGTAAGCGATCGCCTGCTCGGAATGAAAGGTCCCTTGCGCCCCGGTAAAGCCCTGGCAGATGACGGTGGTCGAAGCATCGACGAGGATTGCCATCAGCGCGCCTCCTTCACCGCGCGCACCACCTTCTCCGCGGCCTCGGCCAGGTTTTCCGCGGTGAGGATCGGCAGTCCCGATTGCCGCAAGGCCTCCTGGCCGAGTTCGACATTGGTGCCTTCGAGGCGAACCACCAGGGGAACGTGCAGACTGACCTCGCGCGCCGCCCCGATGATGCCTTCGGCGATGACATCGCAGCGCATGATGCCGCCGAAGATGTTGACGAGGATCCCTTCGACATGAGGATCGCGCAAGATGATCTTGAAGGCCGCCGCAACCCTTTCGCGCGTCGCCCCGCCGCCGACATCGAGGAAATTCGCGGGGCTTCCGCCATAAAGCTTGATGATGTCCATGGTCGCCATGGCAAGACCCGCGCCGTTGACCATGCAGCCGATATCGCCTTCGAGCTTCACATAGCTCAAAGCATGGCGCGAAGCTTCGCGTTCGAGAGGATCCTCTTCGTCCTCGTCGCGCAAAGCGGCAATTTCGGGATGACGAAAGAGGGCGTTGTCGTCGAAGGCGAGCTTGGCATCGAGGGCAAGAAGCTCGCCCCCGCCCGTCACCACCAGCGGATTGATCTCGGCGAGAGCCGCGTCGAGATCGCCAAAGGCCCTGTAAAGAGCCGTCATGAACGAGACCGCGTCGTCGATCTGAGCGCCCGCAAGGTCGAGATCAAAGGCGATGGCGCGGGCGTGAAAAGGCTGGATGCCGGTTGCCGGGTCGATTGCCGCTTTGAGGATCTTCTCGGGCGACACGAAAGCCGCCTCTTCCACCTCCGTCCCGCCGGCCTTGGCGGCGAGAAGGGTCAGCTTCTGGCTCGCGCGGTCGAGAAGAAGGCTGAGATAAAGTTCGCGCGCGATCTCGCAGGCTTCCTCGATATAGACGCGTTTGACCTCGCGGCCTTCGGGTCCGGTCTGCGCCGTGACGAGGGGGCGTCCGATGAGCGCGCGCGCCGCCGCCGCCACTTCCTCTTCCGAACGGGCAAGCCTTACCCCGCCCGCCTTGCCGCGCCCTCCGGCATGAATCTGCGCCTTGACCACCCATCTCCCGCCGCCGAGGCGGCGGGCCACAGAAACGGCTTCCTCGGCGCTGTACGCAATCGCGCCGCGCGGCACCCTGACGCCATATTTCGCCAGAAGCTCTTTGGCCTGATATTCGTGGATATTCATGGTTTCCGCTCACCAAGGGCGGAAGGTGGCCCCCTTTGGCTTTTGCCGCAGGCCGAGCCCGCCTCCTTGCCTCCCCGTCTCATAAATACCATTCTGGCTGAGCCGCGCAATCGCCGCCCGCGCAAAAAGCGGGGGCGGTCGGGCGCGCCCAGCGCGCCCACGCCCGCTCCGGGAAATCCCGGTTAGATCGCCATCTTCTTGACCGTTTCGAGGAGGGCGCGAACCTCCGCGGCGGATTTCTCGAAAGCGGCGCGCTCCTCGGGTTCGAGCGGGATTTCGACGATCCGTTCGACGCCGCCGGCGCCGATCACCACCGGAACCCCGACATAAAGGTCCCTCACCCCGTATTCGCCTTGCAGCCAGGCCGCGCAAGGCAGGACCCTTTTCTTGTCGCGCAAATAGGAAGCGGCCATCGCGATCGCCGAACTCGCGGGGGCGTAAAAGGCCGAGCCCGTCTTCAAAAGGCTGACGATCTCGCCGCCCCCTTCGCGGGTGCGTTTGACAATTGCGTCGATCCTTTGCCGGGTGATCCAGCCCATCCTGACGAGATCGGGCAAAGGGATCCCGGCGACCGTCGCATAACGCGGCAAAGGCACCATGCCGTCGCCATGGCCGCCCAGAACAAAGGCGCTCACATCCTCGACCGAAACCGAAAGCTCGGCGGCGAGGAAATAACGGAAACGGGCGCTGTCGAGAACCCCGGCCATGCCGACCACGCGCTGATGCGGCAGGCCGCTTTTCTCGCGCATGACCGAGACCATGACGTCGAGCGGGTTGGTGATGGTGATGACGAATGCCTGCGGACAATGTTCCCGGATCGCCTTTGCGGCGGCGGCGACGACCTTGGCGTTGACCTCGATCAGGTCGTCGCGGCTCATCCCCGGTTTGCGCGCGATGCCGGCGGTGACGATGACGATATCGGCGCCGGCGATCAGGGTGTAATCGGTGCCGCCGCGGATCTGGGCGTCATACCCTTCGATAGTCGAACCCTCTGCGATGTCGAGAGCCTTGCCTTCGGGGATGCCTTCGACAATGTCGAAAAGGACGATGTCTCCGAGCTCTTTGAGCCCGGCTAAAAGCGCGAGCGTCCCGCCGACTTGCCCCGCGCCGATGAGCGCGATCTTGCTGCGTGCCATCGTTATGCCCCTCTTTTTTTGAGCGCCGGCCTCTTAGCCTCTTTCCCCGTTTTCGGCAAGGCGGGCTCTCTACTTTCGCGCACGGGGCCGGAGGCGCCCGTGACCTCCGTCCTCTGCCGCGGCAGGGCGCCCGGGTAGCGCGCCTGGAGAAAGGCGATCATCTTTTCCCTCACCTCGCAGCGCAGATCCCACAGATCGCTCGAATTGCGGGCGCTAACGAGAGCGCGCAATTCGACCATGTTTCCCGGCGTGTCGGTCACTTGCAGGCCCACCGCCCTCTGATCCCACAGCGCGCTCGCCCGGACGATCGTTTCGAGCTCGCTCCTCACCTCCTCGACCGCGACCGTATAATCGACGTGAAGAAAAACCGCGCCGAGGAGTTCCGGGTTCGCATAGGTCCAGTTCTGGAACGGTTTTTCGATAAAATAGGTGAGCGGCAGGATGAGGCGGCGCAAATCCCAGGTGCGAACCACGACATAGCTGCTGGTGATGGTCTCGATCCAGCCCCATTCGCCCTCGACGATCACGACATCCTCGACGTGGATCGGCTGGGTGATGGCGATCTGGATGCCGGCGAGGAGATTGCTGAGAACCGGCCGCGCCGCAAGGCCGACGACGAGACCGGCGGCGCCTGCGGAAGCGAACAGCGACACCCCGTATTGGCGGACCTCTTTGATCGTCATCAACGCCACCGAAATCGTGACGATGACCAGCACGACCTTTGCCGCCCGCCGGAGGATGTGGACTTGGGTGGCGTGTTTGCGTGCGCGTTCCCCTTTTCCGATCCCCGCAGTAAGACGCTTGAGATAGATCTCGGCGGTGAGATCGATCGCCTTTGCCGCAGCCCAGCCGATCGCCAAAACGGTTGCGAAAGCAAGCGCGTGGCCGATGGCGGCCGGGAGCGGCGGCGGCAAACCCGCTCCCGGAAGCGCCGCCCCCAAGGCAAAGAGAGCGAGAAAAAGGCTGAGAGGGCCGCGCGCGCGGGCGAGGAGATCGGCAAGAAACGGGCTCACGCCCTTGGCAAGGCGTATGAGGCGGGTGCTGAACCAAAGATAAAGGGCGACGACAAACGCCGCCGAAAGGACCATCAGCGCCGTGCCGAAAACCCAGTACGGAACCGAGGCGGGAAGGACGGAGAGGAGCTTCGGCACTTTCGCGAGGTCCTTCTCTCTCAGTTGCGCCGCGGCGCCGGCGCGCCCCGCCGCCGCGGCCGAACCGGCATATGCTTTTTGCCCTCGATCGGGAACAGCGGCAAAGGCGCGGCCGTTCCGGCGCAAAGAAAAGAGAGGATCGGGCCGCCGCAGGCATGTTGCCGGGCGCGCGCGGCACCCATTTCTTCAGGGAAAGGGAAGAGCATGCCGCGGCAAGGAGAAGAGGTGATGAACGAAGAGCGCTTCAATATGGATATCCGCAAATTCCTCAAACTCGTCGGCGTCACCTCGCAGCGCGAGATCGAGAAAAGGGTGCGCGCCGCGCTCGCCGCGGGGACTCTCTCCGAGAGCGCTCTGCTCAAACCCCGCGTCACCCTTTCCATCCCCGAACTCGGCCTCGAACACGCGGTCGAAGGCGAGATCGGCCTCACCTGATCGATCCTCTTGCGCGCCTGCTCTGCCGATCTGCCGGCAAGCCCGAAAATGGGCAGCGGCGGAGCCTCGCCC
>JAJYIC010000114.1 GCA_021790295.1 Pseudomonadota bacterium
ATGCTCAGGGAGTACTGAACGCCGTAGAAAGCAAGCGACTGGAGGGCCGTGGAGCGGAGTATGAGCATGTAGCGCCTGTTGCGCAGGAGCTCAACGGGGATTATCGGTTTCCTGACCTGCGAGACGAGGAAGACAGGGAACAAGGCCGCAGCGTGCAGGGCCTTTCAGGAAATGGCCGAAGAAGCGCTTCTGGATGGCGAGGCCGTAATCCGTATAGAAATGCGTCCAGTGCTCGATGCCGTGCACTTCGAGCCATTTCTCGGGCGCGGCGGCGCGCATAAAGCCTTCGAAATTGCCGCGCGGGTGAAGCCCTTGCCCGCCCCAGTTCCCGGCCGAAAGAAACGGCACTTCGACCTTCGACCAATCGGGCATCCGCGAGACCCAATAAGGATCGCTCGCGAGCCTGTTGTCGCGCACGTCGGTGAGAAAATCCCGGCGGTTGGCGCCGAGTTCTTCCTCGCCGAGCGTTTCCGGCCCGGAAACGAGTTCGCCGTTCATCCGGCTTTGCAGGCCCCGCCTTCCCTTTCCGTGCTGGCTGCGCCGGCGGCCAGTCTCCGGCAAAGCCGTTGCAAAGGATGCCGCCGTGGCGGCCCATATCGCGGTAGAAATCGGCCGCGCCCTCCCAGATGCACATGGCGGCAAGATGCGGCGGCTTGCGGGTCGCAACCTGCCATTGGTTCATCGCGTAATAGGAGATGCCGTTGAGGCCGACCTTGCCGTTCGACCAGGGCTCTCTCGCCGCCCATTCGATCGAGAGCGCGAGATCGTCGGCCTCGCGCGCCGACCAGATGTCGATGACCCCGGGAGAGCGGCCGGCGCCGCGGCTGTCGACGCGCACTACGACGTAGCCGTCCGGGACCCATTTCTCGGGATCGACGACCTCCCAGTTCTGGTACTTGTTGGATGATCCCGAAGGCACGTCCGGATGGTCGCGGCACATGATGCGCCACTGGTCGCGGTAAAGGTCCTCGAAATGGACCCATTTGCCGTAAGGGCCATAAGTGAGGATCACCGGAAAAGCGCCGGGGCGCGGCGGCCGGTAGACATCGGCGCGTAGGACGAGGCCATCGTCCGTCGGGATCGCCACGTCCCAATCGATGCGCATTCCGTCGCGGATCTCGCTTCTCAGCATCTCCATGGGTTTCCCTCCCGTTTGTTTCCCCGACGCTTTTCCGGGGCCTGCGGCAGCCGCGAAGCGGTCGGGGGCAAAACCGAACCCGCAAGCCTTTATCGATCGGTCGAAAAGGCCGCGCGTCTCTTCCGCCCAAAAGCGCCGTCAACCACACTCAATCACTATCAGAAGCGGAGAAAGGGTGTGCTATAAAAAACGGACCAACAAATAGCCAAACGGCAGGAGGGGGGAATGTCGCAAGAACGGACCGCGGCGGGTACGGTCGGCTGGATCCGCAGCTTTACCCGCTACCAGTGGCTGGTGTTCCTCGCGTGCTGGCTCGGGTGGATGCTCGACGGGGCGAACTTCAGCCTTTTCACTTTCGTTCTCAAACCGTCGGTGACCGAACTGATGGGCGGCACCGCCTCGGTGGCGGTGATCGGCCGCGTCGGCGGCATTCTCGCCATGCTCGGACTTTTGGGCTGGGCCATCGGCGGCTTCATTTTCGGCACCATCGCCGATTATGTCGGCCGCGTGCGCACCCTCGCGATCAGCATCGCGATGTATAGCGTCTTCACCGCATTGCAGGGATTTTCCCACGCCATCTGGCAGCTTGGCCTGTTCCGGTTTCTCGGCGGGCTCGGCACCGGAGCCGAGCTTGTGGTCGGCATTCCCCTCGTTGCCGAAGCCTTTGCCGAAAACTCCCGCGCGCGGGTGCAAGGGCTGATGATGACCGGGGCGGCGTTCGGCACTCTTCTCGCCGCTCAAGACTACCACCTGCTCGCGCCTTACGGTTGGCGGGCGGTGTTCTTTTCCGGGATCATTCCGGCTCTTGTCCTGCTTCTGATCCGCCGCGGCATGGTCGAACCCGAGCATTTCGCGGCTGTCCGCGCCCGCCGTCGGGCGCTGGCCGCCGCCCGGCAGCACAGCGAAGAGGATCGCGAGTTCATGCGTTTTTCCTGGCGGCAGCTTTTCACCGCGCAGAACCGTTACAACACCATGGTCGGGCTCCTGTACGCGACGGGCACCCTTCTCGCCATCTGGACAAGCCTCATCTGGCTGCCCACGATTCAAGGCATCCTGTTGCACAAAGAGGGTCTCACCGGCGGCGCGGCGGTCGCCAACATCACCCTTGCCATGGAGTTTTTCGGGATCGGCGGGATCGCGGGCTATGCCGCTTTCGGCTTTCTTGCCGATGCCTTGGGGCGACGGCCGACGATCATCCTTTACAGCCTCGGCACGCTTCTCGCCGGTTGGGGACTTTATTTCGGCGCCAGCACCTGGGCGCCTTATATTTATGTTCTGCCTTTCTTCGGGTTTTGCGTGTTCGGCGTCTTTTCCGGGCACGCCGTCTATCTGCCCGAGCTTTTCCCCACCCAGATGCGGGCCACCGGAGTGGCGTTCTGCAACGGTTGCGGGCGTTGCATAACGAGCTTTGGGCCTCTGGTTGCGGGGCTTCTGGTGGCTCCCTTCGGCGGCAATTTCGCCCGGGCGGCGGGGGTGATGACGAGCTTCGCGCTTCTCAGCATCCTGGGCGTCGCACTCGGGCGCGAGACGAGGCACGACTCTTTGCCGCGCTAAAGGGAGTTCGTTCCCGGCCGAGCCGCCCGCGCCTCTGACCCGCATTTCTCATACTGGACAGGGGCTGGGGCGGCTCGGCGCCGCAAATTCGACGAATGCGTCCCCTCGCTCCGGCCGAGGCCGAGAGATGAGCGGCCGGCAGGCCGGGGGGCATCGGCGCATCAAGGAGTGATCGCCGATGCGCCGGCGGGCCGCTCTTCCTGCCTTCGCGCCTTGCCCCTTGGAGGAGAGCGGCGCATCCTCCTTTTCCCCACACCGGGCTTTGGACAAAAAGGCGATGACCACCGTTTTCGAGCGTCTCGACGCCGGCCTCATGCTGTCGCCCGAGGAAAAGGCGCTTCTCCAGAGCGTCGAGACCTTGGCGCGCGAAAAGATCGCGCCGAGGGCCGAATATTACGACCGTTCGGGCGAATTTCCTGCCGACAACGTCCGCGCCATCAACGCCCTTGGCCTCAACGCGATGTTTGTGCCCGAGGCTTATGGCGGTTCGCCCCTCAGCTATCGGGCCTATCTTTGCTGCGTGCGCGCGTTGAGCGAAGCCTGCGCTTCGACCGCGAGCATCTGGGCCACCAACTTCCACGCCATGAGCGCTCTCATCGATTTCGGCAGCGAAGAGCAAAAGCGCCGCCTTTTGCCGCGCCTCGCCGAAGGCGCTCTGGCCGCCTTGGCGATCACCGAGCCCGATGCGGGATCGGACGCGACGCATATGGCGACGCGCTTTCGCCCCGAGGAGGACGCAATCGTCGTCTCCGGAGGCAAGATCTTTATCAGCAACGGCGACGTCGCCGATCTCATCCTGCTTTTCGGGAAATGGGAGGGCGTCCAAGACCCGCGCGAGGCGATTTCGGCCCTCATCCTCGAAAAAGGGACAAAAGGCTTTAGGGTCTTGCGCAAGGAAAGGAAGATGGGGCTTTGCGCCTGCCCGACCGCGGCTCTCGCTTTCGACGATTGCCGCGTGCCGAAGGCCAATCTTCTTGCCGGCCCCGGAGAAGGGCTTCGGCTTCTTCTCGCCGCTCTCAACAAGTCGCGACCGAGCGTCGCCGCCCACGCTCTCGGCATCGCCCGCGCCGCTTTCGCGGACGCTCTCGCCTATATCAACGAGCGCCGGCAAGGGGGGCGCCGGATCATCGAATTCCAGGGGATCCAGTTTCTCCTCGCCGATCTGGCGAGCGAACTGGCAAAGACCGAAGCCTGGCTTTGGCATGTCGCCCGTCTCGTCGACGAAGGCAGAGGCGACATCGCCGTCGAAGCGTCGATCCTCAAACTCGCCGCCTCCGATCTCGCCATGCGCATGACGACGGAAGCGGTGCAGCTTTTCGGCGGTTACGGCTATTGCAAGGATCACCGGGTCGAACGGCTGATGCGCGACGCCAAGATCACCCAGATCTGGGAAGGAACGAACCAGATCCAGCGCCAGCTTATCGGCCGCAGCTTCATCAAGCGCAACTGAGGCGGCTTTACGCGCGCGCTTTCAAAGACTTTCCGACGGGCGCGCTTTCAACCAGGGCGGGGAAAGGGCGAGAATGCGCGCGTAGACCGGGCAGAAGGGTTCGTGCGCGCCTTCGAGGTAGCCGAGGCTCAAAAGAAACTCTTCGGCGATGGTCTTGCCGGTAAACAGAAAGGTCTTTCGGAAAAGAACGGTCCAGGCTTCGAGAGAGCGCGGGTGGTGGGCTTCGAGCCACAGGTAAAAGGACCCTCTCTCTTTACGCAGTGCCTTGATTCGCCGTGCGTTTTCGATCGCCGCCGCGAGCTTCAAGCGATTGCGCACGATCGCCCGATCGGCGAGCAGGCGTTCCAGCTCCTCTGCTCCGAAAGCCGCGACATGGTCCACATCCCAATCGGCAAAAGCCGCTCTCAAGGCCGCGCGCTTCTTCAGGACGGTCAGCCAGGAAAGCCCCGCCTGGGTGATTTCGAGAACGAGGCGTTCGAAAAGGACGCTCTCCTCCGCAGAGGGAAAACCGTATTCGCGCTCATGGTAGGAAGCGTGAACGCTGTGCCCCGGCGCGAGGCGGCAATAAGCTTCGCTCACGGCGCCTCTTCGAGTTCGATCAAGGTCCCGCAAAAGTCTTTCGGGAGGAGGAAAAGGACCGGTTTTCCGTGCGCGCCGGGCTTCGGTTCGCCGTCGCCCAAAAGCCGCGCGCCTTCTCGAAGAAGGCGGTCGCGCGCGGCCTTGATGTCGGCGACCTCATAGCAAAGATGGTGCACCCCGCCCGCGGGATTGCGTTCGAGGAATCCTTTGAGCGGAGAGCCTTCGCCAAAAGGCTCCATAAGTTCGATCCTGGCATTGGGAAGTTCGACAAAAGCGACCCTCACCCCGTGGCCCGGCAAATCCTGCGGCGCGGAAACTTGGGCCCCGAAAAGCCGTGCGTAAAGCGCCCTCGCCGCTTCGAGTTCGGGAACGGCGATGGCGATATGGTTCAATCTCCCGATCATCGTTTTCTGCCGCCGATGCGAACGAGGGTGACGTCGATAAGAGGCCTTTTGCGGAAAAGCTCGAAAAGAGGCCGGCGCAGGCCGCGGCGCACCGCCTCGCGCACCGCCTCATCGTCGCGCTTTTGCGCCGAAGGCAGATCCGCGACGGCCCGTTCGACGGCATCGCACAAAAGCGGCATCGCCTCTTCGATCTCATCCTCTTCGGCAAGGCCGATGACGGTGACTTGCGCGGGCGCGGCAAGGCGCCCGTCGCGGGAAAGGACAATCGTGGCGGTGGCGCCGCCCTGGAAAGCCACCCGGCGCCGCTGCTTGAGCGCCGCTCCGGAAAGGGGAAGAAGCATCGTCCCCTCTGCGGCGAGACGCCCGACCGCAACCTTGTCGACGACCGCGCCGCGGCCGGAGGCGAGGCGGACAACTTCCCCGTTCTCGATCGCAAGAGCCTCTCCGACCTGGCATTCCTCGGCGAGGCGGGCATGGGCGGCGATATGGCGCGCCTCGCCGTGGATCGGGATCGCCACCTTTGGGCGGATGAGCTGATACATCCGTAAAAGCTCCTCCTGCGCCGGGTGGCCCGAGACGTGAACAAAGGAATCGAGTTCGGTAACGATCTCGATGCCGCGGCGGGCGAGCGCATTCTGCAAACGGCCGATCGCCTTTTCGTTTCCGGGGATGATCCGCGAAGAGAAAATGACGACGTCCCCCTTTTCGAGGACGATGTTCGGATGGTCCTCGCGGGCGATGCGGGCAAGCGCCGAACGCGGCTCCCCTTGGCTCCCGGTGCAGACGAGAAGGATTTTGTCGCGCGGCAGATAGCCCGCTTCGTCTTCTGTAAGAAAGCGCGGGAGGTCGGCGAGATAGCCGTTTTCGCGCGCGGCCTTGTCGATGCGCCACAAGGAGCGGCCGATAAGGGCGGCTTCGCGCCCGGAAGCGGCCGCGGCCTCTGCCGCCGAGCCGAGACGCGCGACGTTCGAGGCAAAGCAGGCGAAGGCGACGCGTCCTTTGTAGCCGCCGACAAGCTCGACCAAGGAGCGGCGCAATTCGCCTTCCGAGCCTGAGCGGCCCGGGCGCAGCGCATTTGTCGAATCGCACACCATGGCGAGAACGCCTTCCTCGCCGAGACGGCGCAACGCCTCCTCGTCGCTCACCGCTCCGACGAGAGGTTCGGGATCGAATTTCCAGTCGGCGGTATGCAAAACGGTTCCCGCCCCCGTGCGCAAAACGACGGCGTTCGGTTCGGGGATCGAGTGCGCGACGGTGATGAGTTCGAGATCGAAAGGCCCGATCGAGAAACGGCTCGACATCGGCACGATGCGGATCTCGACCTCTCCGGCAAGACCGGCCTCGGCGAGCTTGCTGCGCAGAACCGAGGCGGTAAAAGGGGTCGCCCAGACCGGGCAGCGAAGGCGCCTCCACAGATAAGGGATGGCGCCGATATGATCCTCATGGGCGTGGGTGGCGAGGATCCCGCGCAAGCGATCGCGCCGTTCGACGATAAAGCCGGGATCCGGCATCACGACCTCGATCCCCGGCTGCGTGTCGTCGCCGAAACTGACGCCGCAATCGACGATCAACCACTCTCCGCCGTAACCGTAGAGATTGAGGTTCATCCCGATCTCTCCGGCGCCGCCGAGGGCGAGAAAATAAAGCGCGCCGGGGTCTTCCGCCCCGAAGGGGTTCGCCATCCGCGGCCTGGGGCTCATCGATTGCTGTTGTGCCGGTAGACGAGGCGAAGACCCCATAAGGTGAGGTCGGGATCGACGCAGTCGATGACAGGGGTCGCACCGGCAACAAACGAGGCAAGGCCGCCGGTGGCGATCACCGCCATCTTTTCTCTGCGTTCGGCGCCTATGCGCGCGACGATCCCTTCGACAAGGCCGACATAGCCCCAGAAGACCCCGGATTGCATGGCGGGGACGGTACTGCGGCCGACGACGGTTTTGGGCTTGACGACGGCGACGCGCGGCAGTTGCGCCGCCGCCATTTCGAGGGCTCGCAGCGACAGATTGAGCCCCGGGGCGATGACGCCTCCGCAATAGTTGCCGGCGGCGTCGAGGACATCGAACGTGGTCGCGGTGCCGAAATCGAGGATGATGAGAGGGGGCGCATAACGGTCCTTGGCCGCAACCGCGTTGGCGATGCGATCGGCGCCCACCTCCTCTTTCGGCATGTCGAGATCGAGCCCGACGGGTATGGCGCAGCCCTCTTCGCCGATCACCAAAGGCTTGGTGTTGAAATAGCGCCGGCAGAGGCGCGAGAGGTGAAAGCTCGACTCGGGTACGACGCTGCCGATGATCGCCGCGTCGATGTCGCCCGGCGACAGCCCGGCCAGCGCCATCAACGCCAAAAGCCAGCTCGCATATTCGTCGGCGCTGCGGTTCGGGTTTGTCGCCGCACGCCACGCCCCCGCCGCCTTGTCGCCGTCAAAGACGGCAAAGACCGCGTTGGTGTTCCCCGAATCGATGGCAAGAAGCATGAAGCCTCGTCAAAAAGCGGCGGGAAAAACTTCGCCTGCCGAGATCCGTCGCGTTTGCCCTCGAGAGCGCAAGA